>CAZCYS010000001.1:0-16338 GCA_964502825.1 uncultured Hydromonas sp.
GCGATTTTTATCGTGCGATACTCTCCCACACTTTATATAAACGTTTGATCGACACCGGCATCGGCGTACGCAACTCTTGTGCAAACAGACCGATGCGCAATTCCTCCAATAACCAACGAAATTCGAGCAAACGCTGATCCAGCGCAGCTTCATGGTTCGCACCACTTTGACTGATCTGCGCGCCAAACTCGCGTTGCCAATTCTGCACCAGCGGCGCCATATCGCGCATGAGTTGACTATCGCGCTCCAAACCGCCTTTGAGCTTGTCGCAGCGCAGCGCAATCGCTTTGAAATAGCGGGGATAATGCACCAGTTGCGCATACGGCGTATGCTCGATAAAGCCTTTTTGCGTCAGGCGTGCGATCTGTTCGCCGATGTCTTTATACTGCGCGGCATGTGTCTTGATCCCCGCCCATTTTTTCTGCGCGTTTTGCCACTCGCTCAGCACACTCATCACCACGCGCGCGACCTCCTGCACGATCAAGCCCAAACGGGTTTTCGCCTGCTCAATCATTTGATTAAAACTCGCCGCATCGCTTGGCTCGTGTTGCGCATCATCCAATTGACAGGCGCGGCGCAAACTCACCGTCAAAATATCCGCCTTGACCTGCTCCAGCGTGCCGCCGGTCAAGCCAACGAACAGCATCCCAAGTTGCGTCGTGTCGGGAATATTGCGCTCCAGATGTTTCAAATTATCCTTGAGCGCAATCCGCGCCAAGCGCAGCAGCCCGCGCGTATGTACCGCACGCGCCTGTAATTCGTCGTCCCACACGGTCAATTCGCAATGCTCGCCCATATCCTGCAAAGCCGGATAACCAAACAAAGTCTGTTTGCCTTTTTGCAAACTCATCAATTCTGGCAAAGGCTCGAAATCCCACGTCACAATCGCGCGCGCACCATCGGCAGCGGACTCCAGATTGGATACCGCACTGTTGGCCACAGATGTCGCTGTCGTCGACTGCGCCACCGCCTGTCCCGCGACATTTTGGAAACTCGCGCGCGCCTGCGTGCCAAAATGCTGCCGCAGCAAGGCCAAATTGCGGCTCATCTCGACCTGCCGACCGTATTCGTCCAGCAGTTTGAAATTCATGAACGAATGCGGCGAAAGTGTTTCTAATTTGAAATCACTGGTTTTGAGCTGCTGCATGGTTTGCAGACGCACATATTCGATCAAGGCCTCCAGCAAAGACACTTGCCCTGCTTTACCCTGTGCATTCGCCCAATCCACGAAGTTTTGTGTGAAATCAGGCAACGGCACGCAATGACGACGGATTTTTTGTGGCAAGGATTTGAGCAAGGCCTGTACTTTTTCCTTAATCATGCCTGCAACCAGCCATTCGCTCTGCGTCGGCGAGACAAAATTCAACACCGTCATCGGCACCGCCAGCGTCACACCGTCTCGGTGCGAACCCGGCTCAAAATGGTAGGTCAGCGCACAATCCACGCCACCGACGTTCATGCTTTTCGGGAACACATCGGTGGTCACGCCCGCCGCCTCATGACGCATCAGTTCATCGCGCGTCAGATACAGACGTTTCGGCTCGGTTTTGATAATCTCGTCATGCCATTTTTGCAAGGCACGAGCATCGCAAATCTCCTTCGGAATCACCGCATCGTAAAACGCAACGATCAACTCATCATCGACCAAAACATCCTGCCGCCGTGATTTGTGCTCGAGTTTTTCGATCTGTGCGATCAGTTGCGTGTTGTGTGTGATGAATGGGAAACGCCCTTCCAACTCATGCTGCGCCACGCCGTCGCGGATAAAAATCTCACGCGCCTCGGTTGGGTTGATGCGCGCGTAGCTGACGGCTCGCCCGCTGTACACCACGAGGCCGTACAAGGTCGCGCGCTCATCGGCCTGCGCCTGACCGGATTTTTTGCGCCAGCGCGGTTCGGAATACGATTTGCTGAGCAAATGCGGCGCGATGCGCTCCAACCATTTCGGCTCGATTTTCGCAATCGTGCGCGCAAATAGCCGCGAGGTTTCGACCAACTCCGCCGCCACAACCCACTGCGCATTTTTCTTGCTCACGCTGCTGCCCGGCCAGAGGTAGAACTGTATGCCGCGCGCACCGAGGTAGTATTGCGCCCGCTGCCCCATTTTCACCTGCGATGCCTGCTGCTGCGCGGTTGCATTCGGATTGGGCTTCGGTTCATTTTTAAAGCCCACATTGCCGAGTAAACCCGTGAGCAGCGCGCAGTGCAATTGCTCATACGTCGGCTCGGTCTCATTCTCGTGCCACCCCTGCTCTTTCACCAGAGTACGCAGTTGGCTGTGGACGTCACGCCATTCGCGCAGGCGCAAATGATTGAGAAAATTCGTGCGACAAAGTTCCTGTAACTGACGATTGGACTTTTTGTGCGCCACCGCGTCCTCAAACCACTGCCAAATTTTCAGGTAACTCAAAAATTCCGACTGCGGATCAGCGAACTTCACATGCGCCGCATCCGCCTGCTGACGCACCTCTTGCGGGCGATCGCGCACATCCTGCACCGACAAGGCCGCCGCGATGATGAGCGTCTCTTTAAGTGCATTGAATTCACGCGCCGCCAAGATCATTCGCCCCACACGCGGGTCAATCGGTAATTTGGCCAAAGCACGGCCAATGCCACTCAGCTCATTTTTATCGTTGAGCGCGCCCAATTCCTGTAACAAATGATAGCCGTCGCCAATGGCGCGATTCGGCGGCGCCTGCACAAAAGGAAAAGTTTCAATCTGCGTCAATCCGAGCGATTTCATGCGCAAAATGACATTTGCCAAGGACGAGCGCAAAATCTCGGGATCGGTAAAATCGGGGCGACTTTGAAAATCCGCCTCATCGTATAAACGAATACACACGCCCGCTGCCACACGACCACAACGCCCCGCGCGCTGATTGGCCGCCGCTTTGGCGATCGGCTCAATCTGCAACTGCTCGACTTTTTGCCGATATGAGTAGCGTTTGACCCGCGCCAGTCCCGTGTCCACCACATAGCGAATGCCGGGTACGGTCAAAGAGGTTTCAGCCACATTGGTTGCCAAAACGATGCGTCGTGCATTCGAGCGTTTAAAAATCCGCTCCTGCTCAGCAGGCGACAGCCGCGCAAACAACGGCAAAATCTCGGTGTGTGCCGGATGGTGTTTGCGCAAAGCCTCCGCCGCCTCGCGAATCTCGCGTTCACCGGGCAAAAATACCAAAATATCGCCCTCACCCAGCCGTGCCAATTCGTCCACCGCATCAACAATACCATCGTACAAATCGCGCTCGCGCTGGCTCTCATCCGCCTGAATTGGCCGATAACGAATCTCAACCGGATAGGTGCGTCCGCTGACATTGATGATCGGCGCGGGCTTACCGTTGTGCGCGAAATGCTCGGCAAAACGTTCCGCATCAATCGTCGCCGAGGTGATAATAAGTTTGAGATCGGGACGTTTGGGCAAAATCTCGCGCAAATAGCCGAGCAGAAAATCAATATTCAAGCTGCGCTCGTGCGCTTCGTCAATGATGATCGTATCGTACTGGCGCAGCAGTCGATCGGTCTGCGTCTCTGCCAGCAAAATCCCGTCGGTCATAAGCTTGACCGACGCACCCTCGTGCAAACGATCGGCGAAACGGATTTTGTAGCCGACCACTTCGCCCAAGTCTGTATTTAGCTCCTCAGCGATGCGCTTGGCGGTGCTGGTCGCGGCCAAACGGCGTGGTTGCGTGTGACCGATCAAGCCGGTGCCACCCGCGCCCAAACCGCGTCCCAAACTCAAACACATTTTCGGCAACTGCGTGGTTTTGCCCGAGCCGGTTTCGCCACAGACAATCACCACTTGATGATTCACGATCAAATCGCAAATGCGTTCACGCTCCTGCGAAACGGGTAAATTCTCAGGAAAATCAATTTTGCGGTGCAGCGCTTGGATTTGCTCCGGCGTGGGCTGAATCCGTCTCGGCGCTTTTATCTGCGCTGATGCAGACGCAGACACACGGCGGGCATCGGCTGAACGTTGTTGAGTACGCGCTTTTTGTGTTGCTTGCTCAGACACACCCTCAGAAGAAGGCCGATTCGATGTTCGAATGGCGTTCTGTGCGGCAGTGCGTTCTTGTGATGCAGAACGATGAGTTTGAGTGTGTCGCCCTTGCGCACGCGACTGCTGCGCGTCTTTTGTCTTGCGCGAGGATTGTTTGGAATGTGTGGATGCGGAAGAAGGTAAAGACAAAGGCTTTTTGCCGGATGAGTGTTCGGTCATACTGCTGTTCTATGTTTTTCGACAAAAAAGCCTTCGCATGCGAAGGCTTTTTGGCTTGTTGGGATGCGATTAGCTACCACTGTTGCTGAATCCGCCGAACGGCTGCTGTACCGCCGCGCTGTTGGTGTAGCTACCCGATTCAACCCAGCCTTTGAGTTTCACTGCGTCGGCCACGCGAGCGTCTGAAGAGCTGGAGTCAAGGAATACCATGATTTTTGGCGTGCCATTGATGCGCGTTTGCAATACCAAACATTTGCCCGCCGCGCTCAAAGTACCGGTCTTTTGCAAACCGATGTCCCAGCCCATATTGCGGGAAATCAAGCGGTTGCTGTTGACGTATTTGTTGTAACGGCCATTGGCGGTGTAAACATACGCACTGTCGTTGGTAGACAGCTCACGAATGGTTTTGTACTGTGTTGCCGCATTGACCATTTTAGCCAAGTCCATCGCGCTGGCGCGGTTGGCTGAAGACAGACCGCTTGGATCAACGAAAGAGGCAGAGCTCATACCGAGCATCATGGCTTTAGCGTTCATCGCTTGTACAAATGCGCCGATACCGCCCGGATAGGTGCGACCAAGTGCATACGCCGCGCGGTTTTCAGAAGACATCAGCGAGAGCAACATCACATCACGACGAGGCAATGTCGTGCCCGCAGTCAAACGTGATGAGCGATAATGCGCCGCGTCTTCATCGGTAATGGTGATGTATTCGTTCAAATCTTGACGCGCATCGAGCACGACCATGGCCGTCATCAATTTGGTGATGGATGCGATCGGCAAAGGCGTAGAGGCATTTTTTTCGTACAAGGTCGTCCAATTGTTTTGATCCACGACCAAAGCCACGCTCGAGCGCAGACCGACCGGATCAAAGGCTTGGTTCAGGCCATATTGGCGCGCAACCGAACCGGAAGGACGATAAACACGCGGCGCAGGCGGTGCTACTTTTACCTGAGGTTGTGGGTCAGCCACCACCTTGGTCGCCGGTTTGTAAGAGACTTTCACCACATTGCGTGTGGATTGGCTGTTGCTCGCCTTGGATTGAGCGACTTGTGGTGCTTTTGCAGGCGTAACGGTTTTTGCTGCGGTGGCTTTTGCTGTGGTCACAGGCGCTTTTATAACGGCCTTGGTCACAGTTTTGGCAACGGCTGCTTGAGTCGTTTTGCTTGATTTTGCGCTTACCGGCGTAGCTGGTTTGACATTTTTATCCACCTTGGCCACTGTTTTTGGTGCTGCTTTCGCAGCCACTGGGGCGGCTTTAGCCGTTGATTTGACCGGTGTTTTTGCAGCAATTGGTGCTGCTTTCGAAGCCACTGGAGCGGCTTTAGCCGTGGTTTTTGCTGCTACGGGCAAAGCGAAAGCCATGGACACAACCGAAACCAAGCCGAGTTTGGCGAATTTTTTCATACGATACCTCTTGTTAGCAAATGTCATGCAAGATGGAATCCCCTCCCAGAGATCGGCACATTTTCTCATAATTCAGATCATGCCCGTCATCTTGAACGACGAAAATAGTTGGTGAGATTTTACGATATTTTTCTTATAAATCAAACAGTTTTGTTGTTTTTATAAAGAAAAATATCGTGATGTGTGCAAATCACCTATCTGTCACCACATTTCTCCCACGCATCCTCCCATAGATACACGTGTTCCCATAAAGTCATCAACGCCTAAATGGTTGACAAAAAAGCTTTTAATCCAAATTTTTGTAGACCACTTCAATGATTTCGATCACATCCACACCCGCTGGGGTATGCAATCGAACTTCGTCACCGACATGTTTTTTGAGTAGGGCTTTGGCTATCGGACTCATCCAGCTCACATAGCCTTTTTGCGTGTCAATCTCATCGCGCCCAACGATACTGATGGTTTCTTCGGCTTGCGTCGCTTCGCGCCAATAAGTCACGGTCGCACCAAAAAATACTTGATCCACATGAGTTTGCGCAGCTGGATCCACCACAACCGCGTTTTCCAATGCTTTACTGAGAAAACGGGTACGTCGATCAATCTCGCGCAAGCGGCGTTTGCCGTATAAATAATCGCCATTCTCCGAACGATCACCATTTTTCGCCGCCCACGACACGGCGCTCACCACCTCGGGGCGCTCCACATCGAGTAAATGCAGCAATTCAGCCTTCAGCCGCGCATAGCCGGCAGGCGTCATGTAATTTTTCACAACCGGTGGTGGGGTATTTTCCATCATACAGCCTCGTTGATATCCGGCATGGCGCGCGGCAGATTATCCAGCAGTAAGCGCGCATCATTTTGATTGAGCCATTTGGCATCGGACAACTGATGGCGCCAGCGGCGCGCACCCGGCACGCCATGATATAGATTGAGCCAATGTCGCGTCATGGCGCGCAAAGGTACGCCCTGCTTGATCTGCGCTTCGGCATAGCGAACCAATTGTTCGATCACTGCATCACGTTCAATGAGGGGCGCGGCAGCGGCACCAAAAACCCGTTGATCGGCTTGTGCCAAAGCGTATGGTTCATGATAAAACCAGCGCCCGACCATCACGCCGTCAACCTGCTGTAATTGCTCATCAATCGTTGCGAAATCCTGCACGCCGCCATTCAGACTTATGTGCAACTCGGGAAAATCGCGTTTGAGTTGATGAACAATCTCATAGCGCAGCGGCGGAATCTCGCGGTTTTCCTTGGGGCTGAGGCCTTTGAGCCATGCGTTGCGTGCGTGCACAATGAACACGTTGACGCCGGACTGCGCTACCGTGCCCACAAAATCACGCACAAAGCCGTAATCCTCGTTTTTGTCCAGGCCAATGCGGTGCTTGACCGAAACCTCAATCGGTGCGGCATCGCGCATCGCTTTGACACAGTCGGCGACCAAAGCAGCATCGTGCATCAAACAGGCGCCGAATGAGCCGCTTTGCACCCGCTCTGACGGGCAACCGCAATTTAGATTGACCTCATCATAGCCCCATTCGTGCGCTATTTTGCTACAACGCGCCAATAAATCCGGCTCCGAACCGCCCAATTGCAACACCAGCGGATGCTCGCTGGCATCAAAATCCAAATGTCGGTGCGCATCACCGTGGATGATCGCATTGACATTAACCATCTCTGTGTACAGCAGCACATTTTTTGACAATAGGCGGTGAAAATAACGACAATGCCGATCCGTCCAATCCAACATCGGAGCAATGGATAAGCGCCGCGCTATCGCCAAAGGAGTATGAGTAAGGGTTTGATTCATCAAATAAAAAGAGCAGTTCTCACTGCTCCAAAAATAGGGTTTTGGAAACGTTGAATGGGTTTAACGCTTGGGCTTGTTTTGGCAGTCCGAACATGTTCCGTATAAGGTCATCGAGCGTTCTTGAATCACAAAGCCATACTCGGTGGCAATTTCATCCTGACGCTGATAAATTTGGGTATCGTTGAATTCCACCACCTTGCCACAACTCAAACACAGCAAATGATCGTGCGGCTCGCCTTCGTTCAACTCATACAGCGCTTTGCCGGATTCAAAATTGCGGCGCACCAACAAGCCAGCCTGCTCAAATTGCGTCAGCACGCGGTAAATCGTTGCCAAACCAATGTCCATATCCTCGGACAACAGCAAACGATATACATCCTCAGCGCTCAAATGACGCTGCCCCGGTTTGCGATTTTGGAACAATTCCAAAATTTTCAAACGAGGCAAAGTGACTTTCAAACCACTGCTTTTTAATTCTTGGGATTGGCTCATAGTTGATTCACATTCAAAGATTAAACTTTTATTTTGTTTCGGTCGGTGCTCAGTACCATGGAAAATTATGGTAATCTTACACCAAATCGATGCTATCGACATTGTAAACCATGCAGGCCGTATGGTCTGTATAGAAAAACCAAAAGGATCATACGATGACCAATTTTCGCCGTAGTGTTCAACAAATCGCCGTACTCGCCGCACTGACCTTAAGCGTCACTGCCTGTGTGAACATCCCCTACCGCGCACCGGTTCAACAAGGTAATGTGATTGAAGCCGATCGCGCGCAAGCGATTGTCCCCGGCTTGAGCAAAGAGCAGGTGGTGAACATCGTCGGCTCACCGATTATGTACAATCTATTTCACCAAGACCGTTGGGATTACATTTACCGCCTCGATCAACGCAACAAACCGATTCAACAAAAACGCGTCACCATCTGGTTTAGCAACGGCTCGGTGGTCAAAGTAGAACACACCGATCTGGCCGACAAGTAACGATTCGACAAGTTCACCCAAGCGCGGCGTGTAGCAATATACACCGCGCTTTTGCATGAATACAGCACTTTTACAGTGATGCAAACACCACACAAAACCACCTCAACCTTTATGGAATTCCTATGAAATTAGTCATTACCGGCGCCTCCGGCCGCATGGGGCGCATGCTGATCGAAACCGCACTCGCCAACCCCAACATCACCCTGCACGGCGCAGTCGACTCGGCTCAGAGTACTTTTTTAGGCAAGGATGCAGGCGAATTTCTCGGCCAAACCACTGGCGTGTCCATCACTTCCGATTTTGCCCAAGCGATTGTCGGCGCCGACTGCGTGATTGACTTCACCCGTCCCGAAGCGACATTAGACTATCTGCCGCAATGCGTAGCCCAAAACGTTAATTTAGTCATCGGCACGACCGGCTTTGATGCCACAGGCAAGGCACAAATTGCCGACGCCGCTCAACGCATTGGCGTGGTGTTCTCGCCCAATATGGGCATTGGTGTGAACGCCACCTTCAAAATTCTTGAATTGGCGGCAAAAATTCTCAATCAAGGCTACGACATCGAGATCATCGAAGCACACCACCGCAATAAAGTCGATGCCCCCTCTGGCACAGCGCTGA
This sequence comes from uncultured Hydromonas sp., assembly GCA_964502825.1. GTDB lineage: Bacteria > Pseudomonadota > Gammaproteobacteria > Burkholderiales > Burkholderiaceae > CTSOIL-112. Next base: position 9,043 of record CAZCYS010000001.1, read on the forward strand.
AAATGGGCGAAATCGTAGCACACGAATTGGGGCGCGACTTGGCGCAGTGCGCGATTTATGGCCGCGAAGGCGTGACGGGTGTGCGCGATGAGCAAACCATCGGTTTTTCCACCATTCGCGGTGGAGACATCATCGGCGATCACACCGTGCTGTTTGCCGGTGCGGGTGAGCGCATCGAAATCACACACAAATCCTCTTCGCGTATGACCTACGCCACCGGCGCGATGCGTGCGGCGCTGTTTTTGGCACAACGCCGAAGCGCCGGTTTGTACGATATGCAGGACGTTTTGGGGCTAAAAAACCTCTGATTCAATACGGATTGCCATGCCCAGCGCAAAACCTCCGCTCAATGATCCCACTCAACCCACCCAGCAGGCGCACACGCAGCCTGCTTCGCTCACTGCGCCAGCCGCTGAGCCAACTGCCGCTCCCGTCGGTGCTGCACGCAAACACTTCTGGTTGTGGGTGAATGTCGCGTTGGTACACGGCATCATGATCGCGGCATTGTGGTTTCCACAACCGCTGCATCTACCCTCGCGCGCGGACTTCGTGAATGCTTGGCAAGACGCCAAGACCTATATCGATCGCCATTGGCTGCATCCTGAAGAATACCGTCGCCAAGTGCAGGCCGAACAATTGGCCGCACAACGACGCATCGCCGAGCTGCCACCCGCACTGATCACGCGCGCCGAACCGAAAAATCGCGTTTACCAAATCCGCTGTCCAAAAAGCGCTCGCGTGGCGAAACTGAATGGCAGCGTGTTCATCGTCGCCGACATCACCGCACAAGGCACAGTGGGTAAAGCCACGATCATCGAGCCCTCACCCAATGCGCAGGTCAACCAATTGATCCTGAAAAGCTTTAACCAAGCACAGTTCAAGCCGGCCATGGATGAACACAATCAAGCCGCGCCCGATCAAATTCATTTTAACTGGCCGTATGACTGTCGTTAAGTCCAATGAGTATCCGCCAGCACTCCATTAATAAGCCTTAGTTTTACAGGATACTCTGCGCAAAACTGCTAAAATACGCGCTTTACCAAAGCAATCGAAGCAAGCGAGCTGATCGAACCCGTTTGCCCAACACACTCTATTTTTAACTATGAACACCACTTTTAATCTGCAACACTTCTGGCAACAAGGCGACGCATTCGCCCACTTCGTCGCCATCGTTTTACTCGTCATGTCGATTTTGAGCTGGGGCGTGATCGCCCTACGCACACTGATGATCATGCGTATGCGCAAGCTGAGCCACGCCATTGAAGCGTTTTGGAACAACATCCGCGCTGAGTCCGCTACACGCCTGGCTGCGGTCAAACAACTGGATCATGAAAATTTGGTCACACCACTGGCGCAGGCCATGGACAGTGCCAACAGCCGTTCGGCTTTGGAACGCAAACTCTCAGCCGCCGTGCGCCAGTCCGAACAAACACTCGATCAAGGGCTGACCCTGCTCGCCACCGTCGCCTCCAGCGCACCGTTTGTCGGCCTGCTGGGCACGGTTTGGGGTATTTACCGCACCCTGACCACGGTCGCAGCCGACGGCCAAATGGACATCAACGCCATTGTCGGCCCGGTCGGTGAGGCGCTGATCATGACCGCGTTTGGTCTGGCTGTGGCGCTGCCGGCCTTGTTCGCCTACAACTTTTTCAGTCGCAAAAATCAAGTGCAATCCGCCGAAATCGACGCCTTTGCGCACGATTTGGTCGCCGAGTTTTCGGACAACGACGCGCGCGCATAAGTCCTATTGAAAGGAGCCGATTATGGCTTTTAAAACCTCAGGTTCGCGTAAAAATGCCGTGCTATCGGACATCAACATCACCCCGATGGTGGACGTGATGCTGGTGTTACTGGTTATTTTCATCATGGCCGCACCGCTGATGACGCAATCGGTCAAAGTCAAAACCGCCAACTCCAAAGCCGCCTCCAGCCAAGCGAAAACGCCGCCGGTCGTTCTGGCCGTGAATGCGCAGGGACAATATTACGTCGGTACAACGCTGGTGAAAGAAGCCGACTTGTTGCCAACGCTCAAAGCATTGGCCGAAAAAGACGCGCAAACCACCATCCTGATTCGTGCGGACAAAAACATCCCGTACGCCAAAGTCGCCCAACTGTTATTGGCCAGCCAAGGTGCGGGCTTGGAAAAAGTCAGCATCGATACGCAGGCCACGGGGCAATAAGCCATGCGGCGCCGCCTGCTCGTGTCAAACCGAACATCCTTTTGCCGTCTGTTGTGCGCACTGGCTCTGACTCTCGCGCCGCTTCATAGCACCCTGAGCGCGGCACAAGCCGCATCCGACGCATGGTCGGTGACAGACGACACAGGGCAAGAACTGCACTTTAACCAAGCGCCGCAACGCATCATTGCCCTATCGCCCTCAATCACCGAAAATTTATTCGCCATCGGCGCAGGCAGCCGAGTGGTCGGTGTCAGCAGCTATTCCGACTATCCGCAAGAAGCCAAAAACCTGCCGATCATCAGCGATTACCAAAACATCGATTTGGAAGCGATAGTTAAACTCAAACCGGATGTGGTGGTTGCGTGGCAAGGCGGACAGTCACCGGCACAATTAAACGCCCTCAAACAATTGAACATCCCGATTTTTTACCAACACATCCACACCTTGGCCGACATTCCCCTGTCATTGATGCGCCTATCGCAAATGACCGGCAATCAGCGCGAAGCCGCGCCATTGATCGCGCGCGCCTACGCTCAGATTCCCTTGCTGGCGCAAGCCCCGCAGCCGAGTCTGAATGCGTTTTACCAAGTCTGGCCACGGCCCCTCATGACCATCAACGGCAGCAGTTGGATTTCAGACGCTTTGGCCCGCTGCGGTGCTCGCAATCTATTTGCCGATTTGCCTGTCACGGCGCCGACGGTCAACGTGGAGGACGTGCTCACGCGTCAGCCCGATCTGATTCTCAGTGCCACGCCGCGCGGGCAAGCCGATGACAGTCTTGATTTTTGGCGCACTTGGCCCCATATTCCTGCTATTACACACAACGGCTTGATTTACACCGAAGGCGATGCCATGAACCGATCGACCCTGCGCACGCTCGCCGCCAGCGAGCGGCTATGTCGGCAAATTGCCCAAGTGCGTACCACATTAGTGACAAACAAATGATTACCGTAGCCACCTACAACATTCACAAAGCCCACTCGATGACGCGCGGCTGTCATCTGAACGAACTCAAAAGCGGCCTGAAAGAAATGGACGCAGACCTCATCTGTCTGCAAGAAGTGCAGGACATCAACACCAAGCGCAAAAGCCCGATACTGATCGAGCACGGTCATTCACAAGTCGCTGCACTGCAAGCCAATCTATACCCACACATTGCCTATGGCGCCAACGCCATTTACGAGCACGGGCATCACGGCAATGCAATTTTGTCCAAATACCCCATTGAACAATGGCGCAATATTGACGTTTCCGACCACCGACTGGAGCAGCGCGGCGTTCTGCACGCTACACTCGACCATCCCGTTTTAGGCGAAGTACACGTCATTAACTCACACTTTGGTCTGTTTAAAGTCAGCCGCATTCGCCAAGCATACGCCTTGATTCGCTATGTGCGGTGCTTTGTCCCACCACATGCACCACTCATTGTCGCGGGCGATTTCAACGACTGGAATCTGTACGTACACCACATCCTCACCCGCGAACTACTGCTCCAAGATGCGATTGAAACCATTCAACGAGGGCTGAAGCCACATGTGAACAGCGAATCAAACCGCTTGCGACGCTTGGTCAAAAACCTGACCAATACCGCGCTTGCGCCCACACCGTTTGGTACGCCTAAAACCGTGGGCAGAACCTTCCCCAGCATGATTCCGTGGTTCAAACTGGATCGACTGTATGTGCGCGGCTTTGAAATCGCTGAGGCGCATGTCAAAATGGGCGCGGAATGGCGCAATCGTTCCGACCACGCACCGATTCAAGCAACACTCAAACCTGCTTTGATTCTGCCGCCGTCAATGAAACCATAAGCGCTATTCCATAGCCGATACCCATGAAAAAACCACTTCACGAAGAAGTGGTTTTTCAATTGTAATTTCAACTAAATCAAATACCGAGTCAATAATACAAACACACCCGTTTACTGATTTTGTCCTGCTACGCCGGTAGTTTGTACTGACTTTGGCGCATCACACAACGTTGGGGTATCCGTTGCGCAAGTACCGCCGATTGTCCAAACAATTGTCGAATCAGTCGGATTCGGCGTGATAACATACGTCGCCCCATTAAAATCATCCGCGTTACCAGTGGCGGTAACTTTCCCATTGTCCACGGTTAAACTCGCCACTTTGCCTGCCCCATTAGCGATGCCTGCCGGAATGCCATTGTTATTGGCATCACATTTATCAACATTGCCTGTTTCCACAATACATTTTTCAACCGCCAATTTATAAGGCCCAGTCGCATTAATCACCTCGGTAAACTTTGCCTTTTGTGAATAATTCTGCAAACGCGGCACTGCAATGGTAGCCAAAATACCGATGACGGCAATAACCATCAACAATTCCAACAAAGTGAAACCTGCTTGTTTGCTTTGGCCTTTTATATACTTAGATTGATTCATGATAAATTTAACTCTTAACGATCAAGTTTAAAAAATAAATACCAAACGGAGAACCGTTTTCCCTAAGGTTATTGATAATCAATTACCCTAATTTTATACCTTTCGGATTATACGGATTTTTTTTCAAAAAGTACATCCCAAACCCCATGCCCCAAACGATTTCCGCGATTTTCATACTTGGTCAGCGGGCGAGCCTCCGGTCGAGGTATAAAACTTTGGGCTGGATTGGTATTTATGAGTAGTTCTTCGTCGCTCAGAACCGCCAGCATTTGCTCTGCATAGTTTTCCCAATCCGTAGCACAATGTATATATCCACCACTTTTTAAACGCAATGCCAATTCATGCACAAAAGGCGTTTGAATCAAGCGGCGTTTATGGTGCCGCGCCTTGTGCCACGGGTCTGGGAAGAAAATATGCACTCCGGCCAACATCCCCTGCGGAATCATATCGCGCACGATTTCAACCGCATCGTGCTGGATAATACGCAGATTGCTCAGACCATATTCCTGCACCCGTTTGAGCAACGCACCCACCCCTGTTGTAAACACTTCAACGCCAATGTAGTTGACATTGGGGTTCTGCGCAGCGATTTTCGCCGTTGTCTCACCCATACCACAGCCGATCTCCAAAACGATGGGGTGATCGTTGCCAAATATCTGCGCCCACTTTTGCGCGCTTTTCAATTGTTTGTCATAGGGAATGCCAAACACGGGCATGAGGCTTTCGTAAGCGCGACGTTGCGCTTCTGAAAAATGACCTTTACGGTGTACAAAACTTTTGATGTGGCCATAATCGTGGGCGTTGCTCTGCTCATTCGCCGCTACCGTTTCTGCCTTTTCTACTGTCTGCGCAGCTTCCGCGCTTTCGGGATGATGGGTTGGTTCAATATGGGAACTTTGCTTGGGTGTACTCATGATGTGTGAATCTGTGATTGTGATGGGTTTTCGTTTGCCCACAAAAAACGCCCCGCGTATTGCTCGGGGCATTTTTTAATTTGAGGCCATGGGTTTGCTGGTATTTATTTCAATGCTTCCAAAATACGACCACGGATTTCATCGACCGAGCCAACGCCGGAAATCTTGCGGTATTTCGGTGCTGCCGCGTCACCGGTTGCAGCCCAGTTGCTGTAGTAGTCTACCAGCGGACGGGTTTGTGCTTGATAAACGTCCAAACGTTTGCGCACGGTATCTTCTTTATCATCATCACGCTGAACCAAATCTTCGCCCGTTACATCGTCTTTACCAGCGACTTTCGGTGGATTGTATTCAATGTGGTACACGCGTCCGGATGCTTCGTGTACACGGCGACCACTGATGCGCTTGATGATTTCTTCAGCAGGCACGTCAATTTCCAAAACGAAATCCACCGGCACTTGCGCGTCTTTGAGTGCGTCTGCCTGTGGAATGGTGCGGGGAAAGCCGTCGAACAGATAACCGTTGGCACAGTCGTTTTCGGTCAAGCGTTCTTTGACCAGATTAATGATCAAACCGTCGGAAACCAACTGTCCCGCATCCATGACTTTTTTCGCTTCAATGCCCAAAGGCGTACCGGCTTTCACCGCCGCACGCAGCATATCGCCGGTAGAAATTTGCGGAATGCTGTAATGCTCTTTAATGAAATTGGCTTGGGTTCCTTTACCTGCGCCCGGTGGGCCTAATAAAATGATACGCATGTGTGTCTTTCCAAAAGAGTAAAAAGTTCAATCCATAACCTTACCTCAGGCAACGGACTCCGGTCAAGTTTAAATCAAATGCATGAGAGCCGACTCAAACGTTCAAATCATCCAACTCACGCAAATACTGCTCCACAACGGCCACATCTTCAGGCGTATCCACGCCCGGTGCCGCAGCGACATCACTGATGAACACGGAAATATGCTCGCCATTGGCCAAAACGCGCAATTGCTCCAGACTTTCGATCTGCTCCAGTCGGCTCATCGGCAATTGACCATAGCGTTTGAGAAAGCCGACGCGATAGGCATAAATGCCCATGTGGCGCAAAACAGGCAAATCGTCCGGTAAGCTTGGTTTCGCCGCTGGATTGACTTCACCCTGCGCCTTCATCCAATCACGCGGATACGGAATCGGCGCACGCGAGAAATACAAAGCACGCTGCTGTTCATCCAGCACGACTTTCACCATATTCGGATTGAGAAAATCGGCCATCGCGTGCAGCGGATGTGCCGCCGTCGCCATCACGCACGAAGTGTCGTCATTCAATGCCTGCGCCACCGACTCAATCAACTGCGGCGCAATTGCCGGCTCGTCACCCTGCACATTAACCACGATGGTGTCATCCGACCAGCCGCGCTCCATCGCGACTTGTGCGATGCGATCCGTACCCGACGGATGCTCCGCCAGCGTCATATGCGCGTGATAACCCGCCTCGGTCACAATAGCGGCAATATCCGCATGATCGGTCGCCACGACCACTTCATTGGCAGAGGTTTGCAATGACCGATCGGCCACCCGCAGAATCATCGCTCGTCCTAAAATCGGTACGAGCGGTTTGCCATGAAAGCGCGAGCTGCCCATGCGCGCGGGAATCACCACTTTGAATTGGGTCATATTCGCCCCTTTATTCGTTGACCGCGATTGCCTGCTCAATCAATAAAATCGGAATGCCATCGCGAATCGGGTACAGTACCTGCGCTTGCGCCGAATACAAACCCTCGGGTTGATCTGCCGTTGCGGCGCGGTGTACCAATTCGCCACC
>CAZCYS010000001.1:16438-41894 GCA_964502825.1 uncultured Hydromonas sp.
AATACAAACCCTCGGGTTGATCTGCCGTTGCGGCGCGGTGTACCAATTCGCCACCAGTTTTTGGGCAACGCAAAGCGTGCAGTAATTTCTCGTCCATAATCATCCTTTTGCTATTGTTTCATTTATTCATGCCGCCAATACCATGCATGCATCCATCAACTCATTGCCCAACATGAAAAATCGCTAAAACATCTAAAAAATATACGGTCATTCCCGCGAGAAAGCAAAATGCAGTTTCTGCAAAGCAGAAATGACAGGGTTTTATTTAACTTTCTCACTTTGCCAATCATTTTGGCCATCCGCTAAACATCTGATGCTTCTTGCGAGCCAAAATTCTGAGCCAAGCCCTTCAATCGACTGATGATGTGTTGTGCAAACCCTTGCCAACCCTCATCCTGCCTCACACTCAGAGGCAATACCCAGATGCTTTCAGCCAACGCAGGAAACGCCTCAATCCACGGCAAACATTTGACCGCATCTTTTTCCGTCATCAATACGACGGCGCACGCTTTTTCCTGCTGCAATTGTATCAAGCGCTCAGCCAGTGCCGCATCAAATGGCGCGTGATCGGGCAAAGCCAAACTTTCACCCTCAAAACCCAAATCCGCCAGCATGTCGAAAAACACCTGAGGCTGGGCGATTCCGGCCAGCATCAGAACTTTTTTGTTCGTATGCACACCGTATTGCTGCACCAAATCGTTCAACGCTATTGTACGCTGAACCTCGGTCAAAGCATAGGCGCGATTCAGTCCGCTACACACACCAAACTGCGGCGTAGTGAGTGGCCGAGGCATCCACGGCAGATCACTGAGCGTCTGGCGATGCGCGTCAGGTTCGCTGCCATCCTGTCCATCCCGCTCCAATGCAGAACGCCGCTGATGATAGACCAACGCCGACACCGTATTCAAACGCGCGGGCGACTCACGCAAAGGCCCAGCCGGTAAGCACCAACCGTTGCCCACACCGCGACCATCCACCACAGCGATTTCCAAATCGCGATACAAACGATAATGTTGCAGGCCGTCGTCGCAGACGATTACGTCGCATTCGGGATGCGCGGCGCACAAGGCACGCGCGGCATTGACCCGATTTGCCCCGACCCAGATCGGTACGCCGGTGGCGCGGTGCAACAACAGCGGCTCATCGCCCACCTGTTGCGCACTGCTGTACGCCGTGACTTCAATTTCACGCCGTTCCCGATCAGTCTGAGATCCGTAACCTCGTGTGATGATACCGGGCTGAAAACCCGCCTGTTGTAATTGCTGCACCAATTGCGCAACAATCGGGGTTTTGCCCACGCCGCCAATCATGATGCCGCCGACCACCACCACAGGTACAGGCATGCGATACTGCGCACGCCAACCGTGCGTAAACGCCCATTTGCGCACGGCAGCGATTTTTTGAAACAGCCACGACGCAGGCCATAAAACGCGCGTCGCCCAGCCGCGAGTCTGCCAGCGTGCGAGCCATTTGGCTTCGCGCTGCGCCTGTCTCGCCTGTCGTTGTAGCGTATGCTCCGACTGCTGATTCAATTCACCCATAGCGTTTTTATTCCGTTGATTTTGAAGCGATTTGACTGCGTTTATAGTTTTTCGATGGGCGTTTCTACGGAGATTTGAGCCGGCAATTCTGCATCGACTTCGGTAGCCATCTGGCCCACAACTTCTGCACCGATTACCTCATCCTCTGGTAAGTCTTCAAATGCCTCATCCAATATAGGTTCGCCCTCAATCCGCCCCAGCACCCGCACACCGACCTCCAGTTTCACCCAGTCAATGTCTTGCAATTGCACGCGCACACGCGACTGCAACGGCATATCCGCAGGCACCATGCTGTTCAGATACAGAGGGATATCCGCCAGACGCAACACATTCTCACGAATCACGATGGCCTGCGTGTCAAAAACACCCTCATTCATGCGTTGCGCTACCCAGCGTAGACACCAATAGCGCTCCATCGTATTTTGTTGCCCTGCGTAAGCGCGGTATTTTTCGTCAAACTGGCTCATGCGCGAAAGCAGATCGGCCTCTTTGGGCTGAAACGGCGCTTTCATCGGCGCGGTCACGCCATAGCGTATCGCCGCGAGCAGCTGCATTTGATTGAGCCAATCGGCATAACGGCGCAACGGCGAGGTTGCCCACATATACGCCGGTACGCCCATCGCCAAATGCGCCTGCGCATGCGTACTGGTGCGTACACCGATGTAACTTTGCGTGCGAAACAGCGCAGGAATACGCAGATCACGCAACCAGCACGCCCACTGCACATTGGCAAAAATCATCCATTCGGATACGATTTTGTCGATCGGCGAGCCGCGCATACGCTGGCTGATGGTGATGCACTCATCGCCGGCGGGCACGGTTCCGACCGGATTGTCCAGCGCGTAGGAGAAATCCGCGCGATTGTTGTTTTCCGGCTTGCCACGTACCGCATCGCGGATCGCGCTGAGTTTTTGCACGCCCTGCCACAACACTTTCAAATGCTGCGCCTGCGGATAATCCGCGCGTTCGCCTTCCAAATCAGCAGCATTCAATTGCATTTGCGGTGTGTCATGACGTAAATTTTCTGTGATGCAAATGCGTTCAACACGAGTTTCTACATCGGTAAAAGCCTCGCTCGGCGCGCGTTCGGTGTGAAACGTGGTGTAAAGCGACACCACCGGATGAACCGTCCCTTCGTCCAAGCTGAACGCCTCAACCCAATGATCGGGCAGCATCGTAACTTTTTCACCCGGCATATACAGCGTGGACATTCGACTGACCGCGTGCTGATCGGCCACATCGTCGCGCGTGACCGAGAGCGCAGGCGCGGCAATATGAATACCGATGCGGTACACATGGTCCTCAATCTGCCGTACCGAAAACGCATCGTCAATCTCGGTCGTGGCCGAATCGTCAATCGAGAATATGGCCACATCGTCCACTACCGTGTCGCTCGCAGTACCTTCAGCCAGCATCTCCGTCCAGAGGTGCAGATTCGGCTCGGGCAAAGTATGCTCATCCTGCTCAATACCGCGCGGATAGTATTCGCTCAAAAACGTCATGCGGTGCAGCTCAAACGCATTGCGAAACGCACCGATATGCAGCATCAATTCCGGCAAGGTCAGTTTCAAATCCGCAGCCGCCTGAATCGCCGCCTTATACGTCATGTCATTCGCATTTTTCTTTTGCATGATCGCGTCACGTGCTTGCAAAATCTCGCTCGGCGCACTGCCCGCAATCATTTGCTCGACCCAAGCGGCTTGCTGGCGCAAACGTTCTTCCTTTTTCGCCACCGCCGCCAAGGCAATCTGAATCTGCTCATATGGCTGTCGGGTAAATTGTCCCTTGCCCTTTTTGCCAAAATAAATCGGCGCCGATTGCAAAGCCTGCCACATCGCCGCCTGCTCGATCACGCTGGCCTGCTCGCCAAAATACTCGCGCGCAACCTGCACAAAATCAAAGGCCGCCTCGGGCGCACATTCCCACAGCAAATCCAAATCCACCTGCGCCGCAATGTCACCCGCCAGCTCACTCGCCTGCGCCGCGCTCACACCATTGAGATTCGCTTGCAGCAACACGTCTTTGGTTTTCACCTTTTGCAGGGACGAGCCTTGCGCTTTGACCTGCATGTGACTGTCCTTTTGCTCCATCACCTGCCCAACGTTCAATTTGCCCTGCGCTTCGTAAAAAACGATGTTGCCCATTCAAAATCCGTTCAACTTAAAAATAAAGCGGCATTTTATCATGCCGCTTAGTCCGCACAGCCTGATTTGCTATGCCCATTGGTCTGCCCACTTCAAAAAGTCATTCGACCAGTACCTGCGAGAACAACTCGCGTAAAGCATCCGGAATCGCTTTGGGCTTGTTGGTTTGCGTATCCACACACACCATCGTCAATATGCCTTTGGCTGCGACATGTCCGTTCGATTCAACGGTTTGTTCCAACACCGCCGACGCATTGCCGATTTTGCGCACGCACACGGTCGCCACCGCATCGTGATCCAGCGTCAACGGCTTGAGCCAATCAATCTCGGCATGGCGAATCACAAAACCGGTGTGAGTATCGCGCGCCAAATCCATCGGATTGATCTCCGCCGCACGAAACCACTCGGTACGCGCACGCTCAAAATAATCCAAATAATTGGCGTGGTACACAATCCCCATCAAATCGGTATCGGCAAAATACAAGCGAATCGGCCATTCAAAGTGCTTTTTATCCATAAAAAACCATCGTCCTCAATCTATTCAAAACTCAATTAACGCTCACTCAATACAGCGCAAAACCCATTGCGCCATCTCCTGCGGTTGCTGTAACGGCGCCATATGCCCCACTTCCGGCATCACCAGCACCGGCACATCCGGACGCATGCGCTGCCATTTGTCCCACGAGCGCTGCGGAATCCACTGGCTATCCGCACCCCGTATCGCCACACACGGCACTTTCAGCTCTTTTAGCGCCTGCCAGCCATTCGAAATCGTGCGAAAAATATGCGCTTCCCAAGTCTTCGGAAAGCTCAATTCTAACCCATCTTGCCGCTCACGCGCTCTCAAACCATAGTGCGCATAATCCTGCATCACCGATGGTGGAATTCCATGAAACGCCGATTTACGCGCATGATAATCCATGAACTCCTGATGCGATCCCCATACGTCACGACGATTGAGCGTGCGTTTGGCCATTGGCAACAGCCGATAACGCAAGGCCATCGGAATCGCATTCAGCGTCCAAATCGCGCGATTGGGAAACATCACCGGCTCAATCAGTACGATTTTCTCAAACAAATCCGGCCGACGATGCGCTGCGATCAGTGTCATCACACCGCCCAGCGAATGCCCCACACCTATGAATTTTTGCGTCGAGGCCGTGTCTGCGCCGTGCGTAGCACGCTCCCGATTCAGCGCATCCAAGCTCGCGATCAGATCATCCGCCGCACTGGCCCAACTGAAGCGGCTCGGCGGCTGATGCGGATGCACACTCGCCCAACTGGCACGATGATGCGTCGCATAAACGGTATGCTGTTGCGCCAAAGGCTCGATCATCTGCCGATAAACACCCGCAACAAAACCATTGCCCTGCGCAAAATGAATCGGCAAAACCGTGCTATTCGGATGCTCCCAAACCGCCACGGTTGCCGTGTGCTCATGCACCGCGAGTGAGCGTATGTGCATCATGCCGGAGCTATTATTGGAATTATTAGAAATCATACTTTTTCACTCGTCATGAATCGTATTATCCGACGGCGGATTCGGCTGGGCCGTGGCAAATCGATAGGCTCGGCGAAACGACCAAAGCGACGACAGCACCAAGATCACACCAAAAAATCCGACAACGCCACGTTGCAGCGAACTCAGCGCATCAACCAGATGAAAACTTTGAATCTCGCCCTGAACCGCCATTTGCAGCAATACCGCTGCGGCAAAACCCAAAGACAAACCAATCACAGCATAGCCCACCGCCAGCGCCCAAAACTCAATGCGCGAATTCGGCGGCTCCCGGCGTTTACCCGAGCGCGACAGCTCCGCCTGATCTTCGGCATAATCGCGCTCCTCCTGTGATAAAAAACTCACTCCATCACTCCCAATGCAAAAATCCGCCGATGCTCTTTCATCGCGTAGCGGTCGGTCATGCCCGCGATATAGTCGGCCACGCGGCGCGCTTGCAGCCATTCGGCCTGTGCATCGTCCTTATCCACCTGATAGTCCGGCGGCATCAGGCGCGGATCCTGCATGAATACCTCAAACAAATCCTGAATGATGTTCTGCGCCTTGCGCGACATGCGCAGCACCTGATATTGCCGATATAGATTGGCAAACAGATAACTTTTAAGCGCCTTCATCTGCTCCTTAACCTCATCGGAAAATCCGGCCAACGGCGGCGCGAGGCGCACATCGGCGACGTGCTTGATGCCCAGCACCTGAATTCGATGCTGCGTCATCCGAGTCAAATCCGTGACCATCACGCTGATCATGCGGCGCACGGTTTCGAGCACCTCCCGATGCCCGCTCAAACTCGGATACTGTGCGCGCACCTCATCGTGCGAACGCGCGAAAATCGGCACTTCGCGCATGCCCTCGATGGTCAGAATTTTCGAGCGCAAACCATCGTCAATATCGTGGTTGCTGTACGCAATCGCATCGGCGATATTGGTCAGTTGCGCTTCGAGTGAAGGCTGCTCGCCGCGAATAAAACGCTCACCGAGTTCGCCCAACTTTTGCGCGTTGGCCGCTGAACAGTGTTTCAAAATCCCTTCGCGGGTTTCATACGTCAGGTTCAGACCGTTGAACGCGCCGTAGCGCTCCTCCAATTCATCGACAATGCGCAGGCTTTGCAAATTGTGCTCAAAACCGCCGAACGGGCGCATGCATTCGTTCAGCGCATCCTGCCCCGCGTGACCGAACGGCGTGTGTCCCAAGTCGTGCGAGAGCGCAATGGCCTCGATCAAATCCTCATTCAGCCGCAAATTGCGCGCCAGCGTGCGGGCGATTTGCGCCACTTCCATGCTGTGCGTGAGGCGCGTACGAAACAAATCGCCTTCGTGATTGACGAACACCTGCGTTTTGTACTCCAATCGGCGAAATGAGGTCGCATGTACGATGCGATCACGGTCACGCGCAAACGGACTGCGGTTCGGATCCTCCGGCTCGGCATGACGCCGCCCTTTGCTGATCAAGCTTTTGACCGCAAACGGTGCCAACTGAGTTTCAAAACTTTGCCATGCTTTCATACAGTTCCTTTGATCTTCAGCCAATAATGATGCTCATGAATCAACAGGGTTGCTCCCCTCACCCGTTTACGGGAGAGAGATTTGAATTACAGACGATTGACCTGCATCACACCCTTAATCTGCATCAGCGCCGCGCGTGCTTTTTCCAATTGCGCGGTACTCACCACTTCGAGATTGAACACATAGTCGCACACCGGCTCCTGCGCCGCCTGCATTTTTTTCTGCTTGCGCAGCCCCGTGACGTACACTTTTTCACGCGCGAGCGCATCGGTAATCAGGCGCATGATGTCCACCGACTCCTGCGCCGAAATCACCATATCAACTTCGTAGCGCAGCCCTTCTGCGGACGACCACGCACAGGCCAGCACCCGCTCGGGATGCTGGGTTTTCATGTGAATGAAATTTTCACACGCAGTGCGGTGAATCGAAATGCCTTTGCCGCGTGTAACGAATCCGGCGATTTCATCCGGCGGCGCGGGTTTGCAGCATTGCGCCAATTGGGTCATCAAGTCGTCCAAACCAACCACCAGCACGCCGCCTTTACCGGTCGGCTCTTTGTTGCTAGAGCTGCGCACGAAGCTTTGCTCGTCCACCACTGCCGCACTTTGTGCGTCGTTGGTGCCGCTAAAATGATTGTCCAAATCGCGTCCGCCGAGGGTTTCTCGCGCAAATGCGATGTACAAATCGTCGGTTTTTTCAAAGCCGAGCGCATGCGCGATTTCATCATGCTTGACCGCCGTTTTGCCCAAGCGTTGCAATTCTTTTTCAAACGCTGTGCGCCCCGTGCTGATATTGACCTGCGTGTCCTGCGCGTTAAACCACGCGCGGATTTTGCCTTTGGTACGTTGGCTAATGGTGAATTCGTCCCGCAGCCAGTCGCGTGACGGATTGTCCTGTTTCGCCACCGTGATTTGCACGGTTTGACCGGTTTGCAAAGGGGTGTTGAGCGGCACAATCTGGCCGTTGACCTTCGCGCCGCGACAGCGGTGGCCGATGTTGGTATGAACGTAGTAGGCAAAATCAATTGGCGTTGCGCCCTGCGGCAGCTCGATCACTTTGGCGTCCGGCGTGAGTACGTAAATACTCGGGTCCTTGAGCTTGACCGAGGTCGCTTCGCCCAACTGTTTACTCGCGCGCGCTTTGGCCTGCGCCGAGAGATTGTGCGTCAGATCGGACTGCCAACTGATGAGCTGGCGCACCCAGGCAATTTGTGCATCATAGTCGCTCTGCTCGTTTTTACCGCCTTTGTTAAAGCCGCCCTCTTTATAGCGCCAATGCGCCGCGACGCCGTATTCGGCAAACTGGTGCATCTGTTGGGTGCGGATTTGCACCTCCATCGGTCGCCCGTCGTCACCCACCACAACGGTGTGCAGCGATTGATAACCATTCGGTTTCGGGCGCGCGATGTAATCGTCGAATTCTTTCGGAATCGGTTGCCATAGGTGGTGCATCACGCCGAGCACGCTGTAACAGTCTTTTAAATCCTCAACGATGATACGGAACGCGCGAATGTCGTATAAATCGGCAAATTGCAGCGATTTACCCTTCATTTTGTTGTAAATACTGTAAATATGTTTGGGACGACCGGTAATATTGGCCTTGATGTGCAAGGCTTTGAGTTCGGTTTGCAGCCGTTCGATGGATTTGGCGACAAAGTCTTCGCGCTCAGTGCGTTTCTCGTCCAACCATTTGGCGATTTGACGGTAGAGGTCCGGCTCGGCAAAGCGAAAGCCCAAGTCCTCCAACTCCCACTTGATTTGCCAAATCCCCAAGCGATTGGCCAGCGGCGCATACAGCAACAAGGACTCCTCCGCCACCAGCTTCGGGCACGGGGTTTTGCTCGCCGCGTAGTAGCGCAGGGTTTGCAGGCGCGAGGCCAAGCGCAAAATCACCACACGAATGTCATGCGCCATCGCCAGCAGCATTTTGCGCGAGCGTTCAATCTGCTCGGAAACGCTCTGCTCGGCGAGCATCCGTTCTGATTTACTGATGTCGCCAGTGCGTTCTTTTTGCTCTTTGCGCTCCTTGGCGTTGTGCCAAGTTTTCGCACCCATCTCCATGATTTTATGCAGATTTTGCACGCGCGCCGCCTGATCCGCGCCCCAGTCGGCGGTCAAGGCCGCACGATTGGTCACATCATCCGGATGAATCAAAAAATAGCCAAATAGATACGCCGCGATGTGCAGTTCGTCCGTCACATCCAAGCGGTTTAAAATCTCGTGAATGCCCTCGGCGTGGTCGCGCATCGGCTCGCCCGTGCGCAATATTTGCCCGACATAATGGGCATCCGCCCACTGGCGGGCTTCTTCCAGCGTGTGAAATTTGGGAGGGGTATCGGCGTGGGTACTGCTTTGCGTCATGATCGGGTTTATCTTCAAAAAATACTCAGGCCGTATCGTATCATAAGCGCACCCTGCAAACAGGATGAGATCATGGAGGTTTGTCAGCAATACCGCACCAAAAAGCAGCGCTTTGTGCTTTAAACAATATTCTGAATACCCGACAAACGCTGAAAACACGACTGTTTGAGCAGCTCCAAAAAGGCCAACATATACGGCTGCGTACTCAGCGCTTGCGTATTGACCGCATACAAATTACTCATCAGCCCATCGGCAATTCGGCGGGTCTGGATATAACCACTGGCGCGGTGTGATTGCACGCTCCATTCGGGCAAAACCGCGATGCCGTGACCGCTGGCGACCAACTGCAAAATCACGATGGTCAGCTCGCTGGTGCGTTTGCTCGGTACCACGCCCGCCGGTTTGAGCAGCTTCATGATGTCCAAATACGCATCGTCAATCGGATAGGTAATCAAGGTGTGCTGCGCAAAATCCTCCGCCGCCAAATGTTTCTTCGCAGTAAGCGGGTGCTGATTGCCCATCACACCGAGCATTTCATAGCGAAACATCGGCGTATACACCAACTGCGGCTCGTTTTCTACCTCGCCGGTCAGCGCCAAATCCGCTCGCCCCGACAAAACCAGCGCCGCCGGGTCGGTGTGAAAACCCGAAACGATGTCCAAATCCACCTGCGGCCAATCAGCGCGAAACGCATCCATCACCGGTATCAGCCATTCAAAACAGGTGTTGCACTCAATCGCGATGCGCAACGGCCCTGCGTGTCCCTGCGCCAAAACCGCCAGTTTACGCTCGGCCTCGGCGACTTCACCCAAGGTTTGCGCCGCCAAATCGGCCAAACATTCACCTGCCGGGGTCAAACGCATGGGCGAGAGCCGCCGTTCCAGCAGACTCACGCCGTAGTATTCCTCCAGCAATTTAAGCTGATGCGACAGCGCCGATTGCGTCAAACACAGTTGATTGGCCGCTTGGCTGAGCGAATCACTCTGACGCAAGGCCAAAAAAGTTCGCAGGTGACGCAACTCCAAAATACTGCTCATTATGAATCCTATTCATGATTTTTGTGAAATTCTTTCGTTTGAATAATACCTGTATCCCCTGTATCGTGTCAAATCGAAGTCCGCGCCATGCATCCATGCACATACGCGGACTCATTCACAACAACATACGCCTGCAACACATAGGGAGGGCTTTTTCATGAAAGCACATATTTTGGGCTATCCGCGCATTGGCGCACAACGCGAACTGAAATTCGCATCGGAGCAATTTTGGAAAGGCGACTTAACACTCGCCGAACTGCAACAGGTTGCGAAACAACTGCGCGGCCAACATTGGCTGGCGCAAAAATCCGCCGGACTGGATTACGTCAGCGTCGGCGACTTTAGCCTGTACGATCAGGTGCTGGATCACGCGGTGCTGTTGGGCGCGATTCCGGCGCGTTTCGGATTTGACACCACGCAAATCGAGGCCGAGCAGTATTTTGCGCTGGCGCGAGGCAACGCCGCACAACCCGCATTGGAAATGACCAAATGGTTCGACACCAATTATCATTATTTGGTTCCCGAACTCTCGCCCGAGCAGCAGTTTAGCGCGCACCCTGAGCAAATATTGGTGCATTTGGATGAAGCATTGCTCTGGGGTTGCAAAGCCAAACCCGTATTGCTGGGGCCGTTGAGCTTTTTATACTTATCCAAACTCGATACCCAAGTGGACGACCCCAGCGCAAGCAAATTGGCTTTGCTCGATCGGCTGCTGCCCGTGTACGTGGAGATTTTGCACGCCATCGAGACCAAAGGCGTGTCGTGGGTGCAAATCGACGAACCGATTTTGGCACTGGATTTACCGACCGAATGGCGCGATGCGCTGCCCAAAGTACTCGCCAACCTATCAAGCACACCGCTGAAAATCTTGCTCGCGACCTATTTTGAAAACATCGAGCAGCACCTGCCCGCCTTGGCCAGCAGCCCCGTCGCAGGCGTACACATCGACGCCGTGCGCGCACCGGAGCAAGTCGCCACGTTTGTCCGCGACTTGCCGGCGCATCAGGTACTCTCATTGGGCGTGGTCAACGGCCGCAATATTTGGGCGAACGATTTGAGTGAATCGGTGGCGGTGATACAGGCAGCGCGCACGCAGCGCGGTGAAAATCTGTGGGTCGGCTCCAGTTGCTCGCTGCTGCACAGTCCGTTCGACTTGACGAGCGAAACGGCACTCGCACCCGAACTCAAAGGCGTGCTGGCATTCGCCCGCCAAAAACTCGATGAAATCGTGACTTTGAAAAAAGCCGTGACTTTGGCTGATGACAGCACGCAGCAAGTCATCGCGCAAAACGCCGCGAATTGGCAAACCTACCGCGCATGGAGCGAGGTCAATCGCGCCGATGTGCGCGCTGCCGTCGCACAAATTCAGCCGGACGACGCGCTGCGTAACACGCCGTTCGCACAGCGTATTCAAGCGCAAAATGAGCGTTTCCAATTGCCGCTGCTGCCAACCACCACGATTGGCTCGTTCCCACAAACCGGCGAAATCCGCCGCATCCGCGCCGCATTCAAAAAAGGCGCGGTCAATCAACATCAATACGAAGTGGCAATGAGAGCCGAAATCACCCGCGTGATTCACGAGCAAGAGCGTTTGGGCTTGGACGTTTTGGTACACGGCGAAGCCGAGCGCAACGACATGGTTGAATACTTCGGTGAACAATTGGACGGTTACGCCTTCACGCAAAACGGCTGGGTGCAAAGCTACGGCTCGCGCTGCGTCAAACCGCCAATCATTTACGGCGACGTGGCACGCCCGCAGGCCATGACCGTGGCATGGAGCAGCTTCGCACAAAGCCTGACCCAGCGACCGGTCAAAGGCATGTTGACCGGCCCCGTGACCATGCTGCAATGGTCGTTCGTGCGCGAAGACTTGCCGCGTCACGAAGTCATGCTGCAAATCGCCCTCGCCCTGCGCAGCGAGGTGCTCGACCTCGAAGCTGCCGGCATCGGCATCATCCAGATTGACGAACCGGCTCTGCGCGAAGGTCTGCCGCTCAAGCGCAGCGATTGGCAGCGCTACCTGGACAACGCCGTGTTCGCCTTTGGCATTGCCGGAAACGCCGTGCGCGACCACACCCAGATTCACACGCACATGTGCTACTCCGAATTCGGCGACATTCTGCCCGAAATCGCCAAAATGGACGCCGACGTCATTTCGATCGAAACCTCGCGTTCACGCATGGAGCTGCTCGATGATTTTGGTACATTCGCCTACCCGAACCAAATCGGCCCAGGCGTGTACGACATCCACAGCCCGCGCACCCCCTCGACCGACGAAATGGTTGAACTGCTGCACAAAGCCACGCAAGTGATCCCCGTGCAACAACTGTGGGTCAATCCCGACTGCGGCCTGAAAACCCGTTCATGGTCCGAAACCTTGCCCGCATTGAGCAATCTGATGGCGGCGACGCAAACCCTGCGTGCGCAGTATGCGTCAGCTGCCACTCGGTCAGCGCAATAAAAAATAAACGGTCGGTGAAAACCGACCGTTTTTTATGGAGCATTTTTATAAAAAATCTCAACTCGTCGCCAACTGCCGCATCAGCAACAGCCGATACACGGTTAAAAACAGCACCACGCCATTGCTCGTCGCATACAGCGGCCAAAGTGTCGCGGTATCACTACCGGCGAGCAAACCATGCACCGTCACCAACGCATACAGCGCAAACGTCGCGAAATGCAGCCAGCGCCAAGCCTGAAAGCCAATGCGCGTGCGTACATAGTAGCTCACCAGCACCACCGCCATCAGATACAAACTGATTTGCCCCAAACCAATCCACACCACGCTTTTCGCATCAAATGCAAACGGAACCAACAAATTGAACCAGCTCGCCTGCACATACGTGTCGCCGAGCAAAACCAGCGCATGCAGCGCAACAAACAGCCACGCCACGATACTGACAAACTCATGAATCGCCATCAGCGCAGGCGTCCAATTCGCCATACGCGGGCTGCGACTCAGACGCGTGGACATCAGCAAACCCAACACCACCGACAGCCACAGCAGTACATACGCGGTCACTCCGGACGCGCGTGAAACAAACCAAAAACCTTTGGCTTCCTGACCGACCAAACTCTGCGCCAGCAGATGGGCGAACGGCGGCACCGCCCACCACGCCGCGAATACGCCCAAGCCGACGGACAGCACAAAGGTCAACCACCAGCGCCACGAATATTCATTCACCGAATCACTTTTTTGACCCGCCACGCTGCCTGAGCTTAGTTTAGGCTCACGCGCACGATAGATTCCCCACATACCAATTCCTCTCTTTGTTTTTGATCTCTATGACACCCAATCACATGATATTTTTAACGCATAATTTGCTGCTCAAACACCGCATTCATCCGCGTTTGCCCGTGTTCCAACACCATGCACACGCCCACATCCGCTTGACGCTGCGCCCACGTCTGCGCCAACTCGCTGCCCAAAATCAACAGGTGCTTCGCCACGACTTCGGCCTCAAAAGCACTGGCAGCGGACACCGACACACTGACAATATCCGTTTGTGCTGCCTGCGCCGTGCGCGGGTCAACGATGTGGTGCTGCACCTGTCCATCCCGTATCCAGCAACGGTAATCCCGCCCCGATGTCGCCACACCGCCGCGCGTCACGCCAATCAGAGCCAAATCCTCGGTTTCCGGCCACGGGCGCGCAATCGCGATGGGCCATGCCTGCGTATTGTTGAGCGCATCGGTCATCGCAGCGCTTACCGCAATATCACCGCCTGCATCCATCAGAGCCGGGGCAAATTTGCCCAAACGGTACACGGTTTCATCGGCGCACCAGCCTTTGACAAAACCGCCCAAATCCAAACGACTACCCGCTGGAATGCGTATCTGCAAACGCGCATGATCGCAGTGAATGTGGCGAAAATCCGCCACGGCATGAACAGGCGCTCCCTGATACGTTGCCGGATGCTTGCTTGACTGCGTAAGCCCGCAGAAATGCAGTTGAGCAAAATCTCGGTCATAACCCATATCCAACACCGCTTGCCCGATCAAAGGCGTGAGCAATCCCTGCGTTCGCTCGGCCACATTCATGGCCTTTTGCACCACGGTCAAAAATTCGGCACTGACGGTGACCGCCTGCCCCGCCTGCGCATTGACACGCGATAGCTCGCTATCCGCACGAAAGCGGCTGAATATCCGCTCCCAGTGTGCGAACCACGTGGGAACTTGTGCCAACAATGCGTCCGCCTGCGCACCCGATGGCATGGACAATGCGGCACTCATATCGCAGCCCATGGCGCGAAACCGTCTCAGAGGTAAAGCGTGTTCCATCATCGTTGCGTCACTTCGCCCTCATCCACCCTTCATTGTGAAGAACGCGAACGCGCCACGGCTCGTGGTTGGCGTTGCTGAACGGGCGCAGGCAGCACATTTACCTCACGCACCTTTGGTTGGGCGCTGAGAGTGGTATTGCCTTGAGCCGCAGATGGTCGGGCGCGGTTCACATCCTTGGCAGCCTTTGGCGGTGGCAATGGACGCGATGCCTTATCGAAGGAATCGAAGGAGTCGGATGAATTGGATAAATCAGACGCATCATTTTGCGCCAAAACATTGGGTAAAGCATCGGGCAAAACCCAGCGCGATGCGTCACTCTGTACCGGTAAGGCCGGCTCATTCGACTGAGTCAACGAACTTGACTTCGTGAACGCACCCACTTGATTACTCGCCAACACGCCCCAACCGGCCACCGTGCCCAATACAGATGCACTGATGATGAACGCTTTCAGCCCCAGATGGCTTTGGTTGGGATTAACCCTTCGTGCGGCTGCTGTCGCCGTTGTCGCTGAGTTTACTTTGGCCGTGCCATTGGATGGTGGATTGGACGCTGCTGTTGTGTGTTTGGATTCAGACATTTTCGCGCTCCTCATAGTCGTCATCATCATCGTCGTCTTGATCGTGTTTTTTGTGTTCACCCCGTTTTTTGCGGTGTTCGCGGTATTCATGTTCATCGTCATCGCGTTCGCCATATGAATGATTCGGCTGTACGGCTGGAGTCGCTTGCGCCATGCTGTTGCCCAAAATGGTTCCGCTGTCGGCGTTCACATAAATTTTGCCTTGCGCAAACGGTACTTCGTAAGCCAAGCGACCGCCGTAGCGCACCAGTTCCGGCGCGCCTTGTATGCGTGCAGACGGTTGCGCCTGCTGCGCGATTTGCTGTGCTTGTGCACTGCTCAAACGCGTGGATGGTGCGTCAGACGGATTCGGGGTAGCTGTTGTATTGATAGTTTGGGCTGGCGGCAGTGCAGATGACGCTGAGGCGACCAGCGCACCATTCTCCGACGGCGCAACTAACGGCGCACCCAACTGCGGTGCTGGTAATTGAGGAGCCGGATTATTTTCGGCAACGGTGCGCTCTTGCATTTTGGCAAATACACTACCCAAAAATACCAAGGCAAAAGCGGACAAAGCGCCTGCGATGATGAGTAAACGTTTGTTCATGACTTTCCTTTCTAATCTTTTCTAACTTCCCAATGAAGGCATTGAAATACACTACGGCGTCATGGTAGCCAAGCGGACTTAAGAGAGGATTAACGCTGTGTCAAGTTTTGTAAAGTTGCGCACATTTTTAAAATTATTTTGCGATGAAAGCGCTGAAGGAAGTACGGAATAACCCAAATCTGTCTGCGCCGGCTGATTGGCGCGAAGGGTTCTGGCAAAAAACCTCCAGAACGCAGACTGGTTTGGGTTATTCCGTACTTCCTTAACTTTGTCTTAATACCTTCATGCTATGATAAAGCGTTCAATACGGAGTATTTATGCGTTTACTATTGGTAGAAGACAATCAGGCGCTGGCCGAAGCCATCTGTCTGGGGATGAAAGGCTTGGGGCATACCATCGATGCGGTGCACAGCGCCGAGCATGGTTTGCTGTCGATTCAAAGCGAATCCTTCGACGCAGTCTTGCTTGACATCAATTTGCCGAATATGAGCGGCCTGCAATTGCTGCAAAAAATCCGTTCGCAGGGGCAACACACCGCCGTTATCATGCTGACCGCGCGTGACACCACCGCCGATAAAATCGCCGGTCTGGACATGGGTGCGGACGATTATTTGGTCAAACCGTTTGATTTGGACGAGCTGGACGCGCGACTGCGTGCGGTGATTCGCCGTTTGTCGGGTAGCGAGGTGAATGTATTGTCGCGCGGCGATTTAAGCATGGATATTGAGGGGCACGCCGTGCATTGCAATGGCGAACTGGTTAACCTGTCGCGCAAGGAATTCAACGTTTTGCAAATTTTGTTGGAGGCCAATGGTCGCGTCGTCACCAACAGCACACTTGAATCCAAGCTGTACTCGTGGGATGAGGAAATCGCCAGCAACAGCATTCAGGTACACATCTCCAACCTGCGCAAAAAGCTCGGTAAAGAACGCATCAAAACCTTAGTCGGTATTGGGTACTGCATTGAATAGTCCTCGCCCCCAATCCTCATCGAAAACCCACGCCATCAGCACCCGTTTGCTGATCTGGAGTTTTTCCGTCTTGGTTCTGGCGGGTATTTTGGCGGCGACGCAGTTGGCCATCGGCGTGCGCAAAGAAATGCGCGAGCTGATTGATGCCAATCTGATGCAATACGCCTCCAGCCTATACATGCTGGAGCAGCAAGTACAGGGCTATGGCCATGTCTCCGAGCCGTTAAATTTAGATAAGCACGATGATGGCGACCATGACGATGACGATGAGGATAAAAAAGATGAGTCGCACAACAATCTCAGCGCCATCAAACCCACAGCAAAACCCAAAGTCTCCTCCGAGTTTTACAGCGGCTACGCTGTCGCCTTTCAAATCTGGGACATGCCCACCGCGCAACTGATCATTCGCTCGGCGAGCGCCCCCGAATCACCGCTGACCACGTTTGCGCAAGGTTTTTCCGACCAGACCGTTGGCGATCGACAATGGCGCACCTATGTCCACGTAGACCGCGAGCAGCGGCGTGTCATCATGGTAGCGCAGGAACAACTGCTGACCAACCACTTGATTCAGGAAATCGTCACGCGCCTGATTTCCCCAATCGCCTTGGGCTTTATACTGCTGCTCGGGCTGTTTTATGCTCTGATTCGCCGCAGTCTGCGTCCGCTGGAGGCACTGAATCAGGCGGTCGCATCGCGTTCACCGATTGATTTGCGCCCGATTGAGCTGCCGCACGCGCCCAAGGAAATCGCGCCGGTGGTGCATTCGATCAACACCTTGATGCAGTCACTGGAAGAGTCGCTGAATAAGGAACGGCATTTCACCGGTAATGCCGCGCACGAATTGCGCACGCCGCTCTCGGTCATTGACACGCTGACGCAAACCGCGATCAAAACGCAAGACCTCAGCTTGTTGCCGAAAATCAAAAGCGCGACCGATCATGCGCGACGGCAGATTGAGCAATTGCTCACCTTGGCGCGTTTGGACGCAAACGCTGGCTTGAGCCAAGTACAGACCGTCAACCTCTACACCTGTGCGCAGACGGTGATCGCCGATCTGTTCAACATCCGTCGCAAAAACGTGGAAATTCAACTGCATGGCGATGCGAACACCACGGTGCAAAGCACACAGGAGCTGATGTATATTTTGCTCAAAAACATCATTGAAAACGCCATCACACACACACCTGAACGGACACCTGATGGCGCGATCGGCAGTATTCACGTCCACATCGAGCAAACGCCAACTCCGCAAATCCGCGTCACAGACTCGGGCAACGGCATTGCACCCGAACAATTGCAACGCATCACCGAGCGTTTTTACCGCGCCGAACAAAGGCACGATGGCTTCGGCATCGGATTGTCCATTGTGCAGCGCATTTGCCAATTGCACCAAGCGCGCTTAAGCATTGCCAATCGCACCGACGGACACAGCGGTTTAGAGGTGCGCATCGTATTGGATGAGTGACATTGACACCTCACCACATTAGGACGCGCACTTCATAAAGTATCCGCAAAAAACGAATACACTATCTCCATAAATCAGAACAAATTAGGGAAAGCCACAGCCCAGTGGTACTCGGGTATACTGGGTGTATTAACGATTTGACTGACTCAAACAAGGAGACCCCATGGCACATACTTGGCTGATTCTCGCCGGTTTATTACTGATCGCCGAATTGCTCTCCGGTACCTTTTATCTATTGATGTTGGCCGTCGCCGCTTTAGGCGCATGGGTCGCCATGATGTTGGGCGTGGACTTTTTGACGCAAACCATCGTCTTCCTTATTGGCGCAGCGATTTTGACGGTACTCACGCGCCGCTATCGCTACCGCATCAATGCCCGTAACCGCCCCAACCTTGCCGAAAATCTGGATGCCGGTGAAATCATCACCGTTCGCGATTGGGATAACGGCATCGGACGCACCTATTATCGTGGCACGAATTGGGCGGTACAACTGGAAACCGACGATCAAGCACCGCTGACCGATGGCTCATTCCGAATCGTTCGTTTGGACGGTACGCGTATTCGGGTTGAACGTCTATAACGCTCAGCCTGTTTCAATCTTGCAATCTTGTTTTAAGCCCTTCACTTACTTTTACACAAAGGACTCACATGGAATTATTTTCTTTACCGCTTATCATTTTGGTTCTCGCCATCGTCTTTGTCACGCAAGCCGTTAAAGTGGTTCCGCAACAAAGCGCGTGGGTGCTCGAACGCTTTGGTAAATACAACCGCACCCTTTTGCCCGGCCTGAACATCATTGTGCCATTTGTTGACCGCGTGGCCTATCGTCACTCGCTCAAAGAAATCCCGATGGATGTGCCGAGCCAAGTCTGTATCACCCGCGACAACACGCAATTGCAAGTAGACGGCGTGATCTATTTCCAAGTCACCGACCCGATGAAAGCCTCATACGGCTCGTCCAACTTCGTATTCGCCATCACCCAGCTGGCACAAACCAGCCTGCGTAGCGTGATCGGTAAACTCGAACTGGATCGCACCTTTGAAGAGCGTGAAATGATCAATACGCAAGTGGTCAGCGCATTGGACGAAGCGGCCGCCAACTGGGGCGTGAAAGTCTTGCGCTATGAGATCAAAGACCTCGTTCCACCGGCAGAAATTCTGCGCGCGATGCAAGCGCAAATCACCGCCGAGCGTGAAAAACGCGCGCTGATCGCCGCCTCCGAGGGTCGTAAGCAAGAGCAAATCAACATCGCCACTGGTGAACGCGAGGCCTCCATCGCCCGCTCCGAAGGTGAAAAACAAGCCGCCATCAACCGCGCGCAAGGTGAAGCCGCCGCGATTTTATCAATCGCCGAAGCGAACGCCACCGCTGTACGTCAGATTGGCGAAGCGACCCAAGCCGAAGGCGGTATGAATGCCGTGAACCTGAAAGTCGCGGAGCAATACGTCGCCGCATTCCAAAACATGGCAAAAAACAGCAATACCCTCGTCGTACCGGCCAATATGGGTGATTTGTCCACGCTCGTCACCGGCGCGATGAAAATCATCGAAAGCCAAAAGAAATAATGCACCTCATGGCTCCAATACTGTTTTTATACGATTACGAGCATTCTTGAAGAAGTCGTATGGGCTGGTGTCATACCAGCCCTTTATTTTTTAGGAGAACAATCATGACAGCACCATCCAAACACCTGCGATTCGGTTTGACCATCGCCGCTTTGGCCGCATTAGGCACGCTGAGCGCCTGTACCACCACACCAACGGCAGGCACGACAGGCACACCGGGCAAAGCGCCCGGCATTGTCATCATTCCCGTACCGGTACCGACTCCCTCTCCAACAATACCGGATGCACATACCACGCGCGACAGCGTTGATTGGCCGGGCTACTATACCGGAACAATCCCGTGCGCAAGCTGCGAAGGCATTCAAGTCTGGCTGAATTTAACCGAAGCAGGCAAAAACACCCGCTACAGCTTGGTCGAAAACTATCTGGGTAAAAAAGGCCGCGCCTTTAACAGCTCAGGCAATGCCGTTTGGCGTGCCAACGGCTCCGTGATTGACCTAAAAGGTAAAGACGAAAACCGCGCCTTGTTCATTGGCGAAAATTTTGCTGAGTTCCTGCCCCAAGGACAAAACCGCGCCACAGGTCAATCCAACTACATCCTGCACAAACAAGATAACTTCACGGCTCAGAACTGGCAACTGCTGGTTGACCCGCGCCATATACGAGTCGAACGCAAAAACGGCGTCAACTTTGTGCGCTTTCCCGCCCTGCTGAACAGCAAAAAAGTCGAACAAGGCGGCCATCGCTCATTAACCGCAAACTATGTCATTAACTGCGCGAAGAAGCAATACGACATGCCAACGGTCAAATACTATGCGCAGCCCTTTGCCACCGGTGCATTGATATACCAAAGCAATCGCAATGGCGGCAACTGGCTACCGACCAAAAATGACGGCGTTTTGCGTCAAGCGGCAGAGCAATATTGCCGATAAATCATCATCTTATACCCATTTTATAAACATGACGGGAAGTCCATCGACTTCCCGTTTGTCATAAAAAATACTGAAAAATCCGCAAAATCGGCAGCAAAACGGCTACAATGCCAGCGTCGCAAAGCCACACATTGCGACCCCCTATTTTTATCAATCACTGCTATGACATCCGCTATGTCGGCTTGCTCATATTAGGTACATCACTTGAAAAAGGATACATCATGGCATCAATCAATAAAGTCATTCTCGTTGGCAATCTGGGACGCGACCCCGAAGTACGTTACACACCGGACAACAACGCCATCACCAACATTTCCGTCGCTACCACCGACCGCTACAAAGACAAACACACCGGCGAGCAAAAAGAAATCACCGAATGGCATCGTGTCGTCTTTTTCAACCGCTTGGCCGAAATCGCCGGTGAATACCTGAAAAAAGGCTCGCAAGTCTACATCGAAGGCCGTCTGCGCACGCGCAAATGGACCGACCAATCGGGCGTGGATAAATACACCACCGAAATCATCGCCGATCAAATGCAAATGCTCGGCAGCCGCAGTGGCGGCAGCGGCGGTGGCGTGGCCTATGACGACGGCTACGGTGCACCGGCTGCCGCACCCGCTCCGGCGCGCGCACCTGCTGCGAAAAAACCTGTGGATGATTTGGAAGACGATATTCCGTTCTAATCAAACGCTTTATCAGCACACCATAAAAAATCCCCAAGCAATGCCTTGGGGATTTTTATTGACTGAATGATGGCCAAGCGACGCCAAGCCACCACCGATCCATTATTTGACTTAATAACGAACGCTGGTCGGATAAATGAACACCTCCACGCGGCGATTGGTCGCACGCCCTTGTGCCGTTTCATTACTCACGACAGGCTGGCTGGCTCCGCGACCGTACACCTGCATTTGGCTTGCGGCAACGCCTGTGCTTTCCAAATAGTTGCGCACGCTCGTTGCTCGCGCCAACGAGAGCGCTTGATTGGCCATTTCCGAGCCAACGTTATCCGTGTGTCCGATAATGACCACGCGGCTATTGCCTGAACCGGATGAGCGGATTACTCGGGATAGTTTTTCCAATGTACTCAAGTAGTTATCCCGAATCACAGCACTGCCGGTATTAAATCCGGCATCACCGGATACATTCACCCGCATGGAGCCGTCGGCCATTTTAACCATATCCAAACCGTCGGTAGTGACCGCATCGCGAATGACTTGCGAATTCGGCTCGGCGGAATCGCGCATGATTTCGGCTTTTTTATCTTCGTAGTTGTGTCCGACAATACCACCAATCAGGCCGCCAATGGCTGCACCGATTACCGTGCCGTCGGTGTTTTTGCCGATGACATTGCCCAATGCACCGCCAATCACCGCACCCGTACCGACCCCGATGGCCGTTTGATCTTGTCGCGTGGGCGTGGTGCTACAAGCCACCAAGCTGAGGCTGAGCGCAGCGGCTGCGGTGAGACGCATCCAATGCATCGATTTGCGGTGATTGATTGTCTGTTGTGTCATGTTCATTCCAAGGAGTTTTATATAGAAAAGCGATCAATTGATCTCGTGCTGCCATGAGATCAATTAACCGCATTCATCGCTATTGCGATGATTTACAACGATTGAAGTGGTGCAAGGATCAATATTTACGTTTATCCCAGTCGCTGCCAACTGCTGCGCCGACTGCGCCGCCAACCACTGCACCACCAACGGTGCTACCGGTTGAGCCGCCGATGGCATTACCCAAAACACCACCGATGGCAGCGCCTGTGCCCGCGCCAATGGCGGTATTGGTTTGTTGGCGTGACATGCCGCTGTTCGCGCAGCCGGTCAAAGACAACCCCATCAGTGTCACCATAGCGACAGAACCTAAAGTGCGTTTCATATTCATCCTCCGTTAAATTATCAAATACGTTATGAAATACATTATCGAATACGCCCATCATTTTTGACGGATGTATGGGCGTAATGCGTTCAAGCGTATTTTGGTTGACACGCACTGGATGGCGCTTTTGCGCACAATTGATTGCCCCGTAGTGATCCAAACTACCGTACAATACTGTTTTATAACCATCTTTTCATATCTATTGAGTCTATTGAGTCCCGCTATGCTTTATAACTGGTTAAAAATTTTACACATTGTTTTCATCGCCTCTTGGTTTGCCGGTTTGTTTTACCTGCCGCGCATTTATGTGAACTTGGCGGCGGAAACCGATAAAACCGCCTATGCCCGCTTGCTCGGTATGTCGCAGCGTCTATTCCGATTCATGACCCTCATCGCGATTCCGGCTTTGGTATTCGGCTTTTGGCTGTGGTTCTCGTTCTTCTGGGGTTCGGGCGCATGGATTCATGCCAAACTGACCCTTGTGGCCGCGGTCTGCGCGTACCATTGGTATTGTTATGTGTTGCTCAAACGCTTTGAAGCCGGACAAAACACACACTCGCACGTTTGGTATCGCTGGTTCAACGAAGCGCCGGTGATTTTGATGCTGGCAATCGTCGCATTGGCCGTCATCAAACCCTTCTGATTGCCTCATAGCTATTAACCCATCATTTGTAGCAACCGCCGGCGCATACGCCATCTGCGGTTGCTTTTTTACTCAAAAAGACACGCCACATGAGCACACCTTCCTCACTCTCCTTTTTCGCACCGTGCCCCCGTGGGCTGGAAGCCCTGCTGGTCAATGAACTGACCGCGATCAACGCCAAACACATCAAGCCGACCCACGGCGGCGTATCGTTCGCAGGCGATCTGGCCGTGCTGTACCGTGCGAATCTGCATTCACGCATTGCCTCTCGGATTTTGCTGCGTCTTGGCGCAGCAGGCTATCGCTCGGAAGACGACATCTACAATCTCGCCTCACGCATGCCGTGGAGCAGCTATTTCAGCCCCGAACAAACCATCAAAGTCGAAGTGACCGCGATTAAATCACCACTCAAAAGTCTGGAATTCATCACACTACGCATCAAAGACGCGGTGTGCGACTATTTCCGCGACCTGATGGACAAGCGACCGAGCGTGGACACCGCCACGCCCGATGTGCGCATTTACGCCTTTTTGACCGAATTCGACGCGACGCTGTATCTGGACACCTCGGGTGAAGCGCTGTTCAAACGCGGCTGGCGCATGGACAAAGGCCGTGCGCCCTTGCGCGAGAATCTCGCTGCCGGTTTGGTCATGTTATCCGGTTGGCAACCCAACCAAGCCCTGCTGGATCCGATGTGCGGTAGCGGCACCATCATCATCGAAGCCGGTCTGATGGCCGCCAACATCCCGCCGGGCATGAATCGCTCATTTGCGTTTGAGCGCTATCGCGGTCTGGACAAAAGCCTGTGGCAAAAGATCAAAAACGACGTCAAAATCGACAAAACCCCGCGCGCGCTCTATGCCTCGGACATCAGCGCACACGCGGTCAACGATATGGCCAACAATCTGCAACGCGCCGGATTACCGTTCCCCGTGGCTTTTGAGCAGAACAACGCGCTGTCCGTCATGCCGCCTGCGACGAGCGGCGTCATGGTCTGCAACCCGCCGTATGGCGAACGTATCGACGTCACCACTGCGGACGAAACAGCCGTATTTTTCAAACAATGGGCAGATCATTTGAAAGCACATTACGCCGGCTGGAATGCTTATATTTTAACCAGCGACCGCGACACGCCGAAATACATGCGTCTGTCGGCCAGCAAAAAAACACCGCTGTTCAACGGTGCGCTGGATTGTCGCCTGTTTGAATTCAAGATGGTCGCCGGCAGCGCGCGCAAGCCCAAAGCCCATGCGCCGGTTGATGAGGCGCAATAAATCTTCACTCATTGACAATCCCATAAAAAAACCTCGGCTCATTCAAGACCAAGGTTTTTTTATGGACACAACAAGAACTCTACAATTCAATAACTTACTGAATAATTTCCAACAATTCCAACTTATCCTTCACCTCAAAAATCGAAATTGCGCCGTTTTTAATATCGCCTTTTTGATCAAACGCAATCGGCCCGATCAAGCCGACGAAATTGACCTTGGGCATGGCCGCGGCGATGGCTTCCGGTTCAACCGAGTTGGCGATCTTCATGGCTTCGACAATCGCGTAGGTCGCATCATAGGCAAACGGTGAGTAAATCTGCACCTTTTGTCCTGGAAAGGTTTTTTCGTAATTCGCGTTGAACTCAGCGCCTTTGGGCATTTTGGACAACGGCATACCCGCTTGCGAGCAAATCACACCCTTGCCCGCCGCGCCGGACAGCTCGATGAATTTGTCCGTACACACGCCATCGGCTGAAGCCAATTGGCTGTGCATGCCCAATTCCTTCATCTGTTTGACCAAGGTTGCTGCGGTGTCGTCCATCCCGCCCCAGAAAATATAATCGGGGTTTAAGGCTTTGACTTTGGTTAGCAGCGCTTTGAAATCTGCGGTTTTGTCGTTCACCGCTTCACGCGCCAACACGTTCACGCCCGCATCTTTCATGGCTTTTTCAAACTGATCGGCCAGTCCTTTGCCATACTGCGTCGCATCATCAATCACAGCGATGCTTTTCACACCTTGCTTGGACAAATATTTGGCCAGAGCCGGCGCTTGCTCGGTATCGGTCGCCACCACGCGGTAGGCACTGACCGAGCCTTGAGGCGTGCGTTTGCTTTTCAAGGTGTAATCGGGGTCGGTGGACGCCGGCGAAACCTGTACCAAGCCAGCCGCACTATAAATCAAATTGGCCGGAATCGAAACACCCGAGTTATCATGCCCGACCACGGCGGCGACTTTCGCATCGACTAACTTTTGCGCCACAATCGTGCCCTGTTTCGGATCGCTGGCATCGTCTTCGCCAATCATCACCAACTTGACCTTTTTGCCACCGATCACCAAGTCGCCTTTGGCATTGATGTCGTTGATCGCCAGTTGCACGCCGTTTTCATTGTCTTTGCCGATATGCGCGATGCCGCCGGTTTTCGGCTCGCCGCTGCCAATTTTGACGCAGATTT
>CAZCYS010000002.1:0-2867 GCA_964502825.1 uncultured Hydromonas sp.
CCCGAGCCGCAGTCATTGACCAGCACGCGCGCCAAACGCTGCGCCGCCGCATCCGTACCATCGGCGACAATCACCACGCCGGAGTGCTGCGAGTAGCCCATGCCGACGCCGCCGCCATGATGCAGCGACACCCACGTCGCGCCGCCTGCCGTATTCAGTAACGCGTTGAGCAATGGCCAGTCGGACACCGCGTCCGTGCCATCCTTCATGCTTTCGGTTTCGCGGTTCGGCGAGGCGACCGAGCCGGTATCCAGATGGTCGCGTCCAATCACAATCGGCGCTTTCAGTTCTCCGTTTTTCACCATTTCATTGAACGCCAAACCGGCGATGTGGCGTTCACCCAAACCGAGCCAGCAAATGCGCGCCGGTAGCCCTTGAAACGCGATGCGCTCTTTCGCCATGTCCAGCCAGTGATGCACGGATTTATTTTCAGGGAATAGCTCTTTGATCTTCGCATCGGTTTTGTAAATATCCTCAGGATCGCCCGACAGCGCCACCCAGCGGAACGGCCCTTTGCCCTCGCAAAACAGCGGACGAATATAAGCAGGAACGAAACCGGGGAAGTCAAACGCATTGCGCACGCCTTGATCGAAGGCGACTTGGCGAATGTTGTTGCCATAGTCCACGGTCGGAATGCCCATCGCGTGAAAATCGAGCATGGCTTGCACATGCTGCGCGCACGATTGCGCCGCCTGCTCGGTCAGGCGCGCGTGTTGTGTATGATCGGCTTGTGCCGCTTTCCACTGTTCGACCGTCCAGCCGACCGGCAGATAGCCGTTGATCAAATCATGCGCCGAGGTTTGATCGGTGACCAAATCGGGCTTGATGCCGCCCTGCTGTGCGCGCTTGACCAGCTCGGGCAAAATCTCCGCCGCATTGCCAAGCAAGCCGATGGACACCGCTTCGCCGCGCGCACAGTGATGTTTAACCAGCGCCAGCGCGTCGTCCAAATCCTTCGCCTGTTTGTCCAAATACCGCGTGCGCAGGCGAAAATCAATGCTGCTTTGTTGGCACTCGATGTTCAACGACACCGCGCCCGCGAGCGTCGCCGCCAGCGGCTGTGCGCCACCCATGCCGCCCAAACCGGCGGTCAAAATCCAACGCCCCGCCCAATCACCGCCAAAATGCTGACGCCCCGCCTCGACAAAGGTCTCATACGTGCCCTGCACAATGCCCTGCGAGCCAATGTAAATCCAGCTACCGGCGGTCATTTGGCCGTACATGAACAGACCCTTGCGATCCAGTTCGTTAAAATGTTCCCAATTCGCCCATTTCGGCACGAGGTTCGAGTTCGCCAGCAGCACGCGCGGCGCATCGGCATGGGTTTTGAACACACCGACCGGTTTGCCCGACTGCACCAACAACGTTTCATCCTCATTCAGATTTTTCAGCGTCGCCAAAATCGCGTCATAGCACGCCCAGTCGCGCGCCGCACGACCGATGCCGCCGTACACCACCAGATGCTGCGGATTCTCCGCGACTTCGGCGTCCAAATTATTTTGAATCATGCGGTATGCCGCTTCGGTCAGCCAGTTTTTACAGTTCAGCTCCGTACCGCGCGGGGCGCGGATCACGCGCGTGGTGTCCAAACGGGGATCGTGTGTGCTCATGGTGTGCTCCTGATTTTTATGGGGGTGTTATGGGATATATCCACGCTGGCGAAGATCATGTCCTCGCATCGCGAAAATTTGTATAGACAACTTTAATTAGGTTTGAATCAGATGTCAATACTTATTTCTGCACCCGATGAAGCAATTTTGTACAATGCGAATATGAAACGAACCCACACCGCAGAACCCATATGACGCAAGAGCCCCACATTCCCGCCTTTCAGCGCATCAAAAATCTCATCCTCGAATCCATCCAAACCGGCGTGTGGAAACAGGGACAAGCCATTCCATCTGAGCTCGCACTGGCCAAACAATTCGGCGTCTCACGCATGACCGTGAACCGCGCCATGCGCGAGCTGACGCAGGAGCAAGTGCTCACGCGCGTGCAAGGCTCCGGCACCTTTGTCGCGCAACAAAAATACCAAACCACGCTGGTCGAGATCAACAGTATCGCCAAAGAAATCCGTGCGCGCGGCCATGCGCACCGCAGTGAATTATTTTTACTGGAAAAAAGCAAAGCGAGTGAAGCGCTCGCCGCTGAGTTCGGCGTCGCAGCGAACACCTATTTGTATCACTCGGTGATGCTGCATTTTGAAAACAACGAACCGATTCAGGTCGAAGAGCGCTGGGTCAATCCGAGCGTCGCCCCCGAATACCTGCAACAGGATTTTTCACGCACCACACCCAATGAATATTTATTAGAAAATGTGCCGCTACAATCCGGCGAATACACCGTCGAAGCCCTGCCCGCACCGGAGGCCATCGCCGAGATGCTGCACATCAAAAAGCACGAAGCGTGCTTGGTGTTGCAACGCAAAACCCTGTCCATGAACCAAGTCGCCACACTGGTGACGATGTGGCATCCGGGTGCGCGCTATCAGTTTTCGGGGAAAATTTAGTGGCGGAATGGTAGCGCTGATCACGGGAACAGCAGCGCCCCCATCAACAATACCGCAAAAACCCATTGCAACTGGGCGGTCGCCGCGAGCAGCGCATTAAATGCCACCCCTTGCGCCGCACAAAACCGTCGATAGAGCGCAACGGCCAGTACGCCCGCGATCACGGGCCATGTCATCCGCCAAGCGAGATTCGTTTGCACGGCGAACCACGGCAGCAATACAAACGGCAGCAGCAGCTCAAGCGCATACACTGTATTCATCGCCGAGCGCCCCAAACGCACGGCGAGTGTGCGTTTTTGCACCACCGCATCGGTCGGAATATCGCGCGTATTGTTCACCGTGATGACCGCGGCGGCAA
>CAZCYS010000002.1:2967-37422 GCA_964502825.1 uncultured Hydromonas sp.
ACCGCATCGGTCGGAATATCGCGCGTATTGTTCACCGTGATGACCGCGGCGGCAAACGAGCCGAGCATGACACCGGCGAGTAGCGCCGCAAGCGACAGCGAAAAAGTCTGTAAATAATACGTCCCGCCCACGGCTGCCACGCCAAAAAACATCAGCACAAACAATTCGCCCAGCAGTGAATACGCGATCGGCCAACGCCCACCGGTATACGCCCAGCCGGAGATCAACGAGGCAATACCAATCAATAAAATCGGCCAGCCGCCCCACGCCACGAGCGCCGCCCCCATCAGCAATGCCAGCGCAAACGCCGCGCGTGCACCGCGTCGCACGGCACGCGCCGACAGCCACGCCTGCGCGGTTGCGCGCGGCGGGCCGAGACGCTCGGCAGTGTCTGCGCCGCGCTCAAAATCACCGACATCGTTGTACAAATTCGTACCGATTTGAATCAACATAGCCGCCAACAACGCTGCCAGCGCCGGCCACCACAACAGATGGCCTTGCTCAAAATAAGCCAAAGCCGTTCCGAATACAACCGGTACGGCACAAACCGATAGCGTTTTGGGCCGTATCGCCAGCCACCAAGCCGTGCATGGTTTCATCATCTTTTTATATCACAAAGTGAGCGCTGCACATCGAAGAACGCCCGTATCATTCACCCTGTACAAACCGCATTAACTCATCCAAATGCCCGCCAAAATCACTCATGGCGTGATCACCCTCGGGCACAATGATCTGTCGCGCAGCGATCAAATGACGGCGCATCTGTTCCGGGTCGAGCACTTCGTCGGCCAGCCCGATCAAAGCAAGGAAGCGCTCAGGATGCGTTAACGTCGGCGTGTAGTACGGTTTGAGTTGATCAACGTAATGACCGTTGACCTCTAAATCCAGCTCGTCTATCTCATAGCGCTCATGATTCTTGGACTCTTCCATATCGACCCACGGCGTAATCGCGGGATTGATCAGCCCGCAGCGCAAGCCATATTTTTCAGCCAAGTACAGCGCGTAAAATCCGCCGAGCGAGGAGCCGCACACGGCGGTGATGGCGTGCTGTGCAATCAGTTGTTCACACAGTTGAATCGATTCGAGCGGTGAAATCGGCAACTGCGGCATGATCGGCGCATTCAGGCCATTCTTTTGACAATACTGCGCCACCGTCAGCGCTTTATCCGACTGTGGTGACGAACGAAATCCGTGCAAATATAGTAAACGCACACACCCTCCCTTATCTTGTTATGAGGTTGAATGATGATTATTTGCCCGAGCGCAATTTTTTGACTCGGTCTTTGTGCGCCAGTGCTTGCGCGCGCGATTCGCGTGCGCTGTGTGCGCGAGCCTGACGCAGGGTGGATTCGACATAGGCGATGTGCGCCTGTGCCTGCGCCGTAGCGCGCGTGGCGTCACGCGCGGCAATGGCGTCATAGATGGCTTGATGCTGCGCGCGCAGCTGTTGCTTGTCGCCGCCTGCGTTGAACATATTGGCCAAATTTTTCTGCGTATGGCGGTGCAGCATGGTCAGCAGGCTGTTGGACAGATGGCTGAACAGGACGTTGTGGCTCGCTTCGGCGATGGCTTGGTGAAAGCCGACGTCGGCCTCGGATTGTTGCTCCAGATTCTGTGTCTGCGCCGCCACATCCATCTGCTCCAAACACGAGCGAATGCGTTCCAAATCGGTCTCGGTCGCGCGCTCGGCAGCCAGTCCCGACATCATGCCTTCGAATGCACGGCGAAATTCGAGTACGTCAAACTCCATGTAGTCGTGGCGCGAGAGCAGGCTTTGCCACAGCGATAAAAAGTCCGAATGCAACCGCTCGGATACATAATGCCCGCCACCGTGCCGCGTTTCAATCAGGTTGCGCGCGGCCAATGTACTCAGCGCGCCGCGCACGCTCGGGCGCGAGACGCCGTAGTCCTCGGCCATCTGTCGCTCGGACGGCAAACGTTCGCCGACCGCGTACACGCCGTCTAAAATGAGTTGCTCCAAACTCTGCGCGAGCTGCTCAGAGAGTTTGCTGGAGTGAATCCGAGGGGTTTGGGAAGCCATACGATGCCGACGCCTTTATCAATATATTTCGACGCTGCCGCACAAAAAACATGCAGGTATGTTGCAGCGCACACATTATCGCTCATTATAGTTTTTCGCAGCGCGGGTATAAAGCCTTAAATGCTGCAAATACGCCTACTACACAGCCCCAACACCAACCAGCGCACATAATTTCACCAAAATAGGGAGAAAACAGTTGACCAATCGGGTAAAAATTTTGTACAGTGTCGCTCACGCTTTTTAATTGGTATGACCAATTTATCAAAAATACAAAATTATTCCGCATGAGTCACCGTGTCACGTGTCGCGCCGTTTCGTTTCACCGTCCACGATGAACCCATGCACCGACAAAGCGATGATAGGAGACAACCATGCGCATGGACATCAATGCCACTGCCGCGCCGTCAGTAACCGCCGCAACCGCCGTCACACCGCCGAGCGATGTGTACCTGTTCGGCACTTGCGTGTTGGATATTTTCATGCCCGAAGCGGGCATGGACGCGATCACCCTGCTTGAAACGCAAGGCATCCGCGTGCATTATCCGCAGGCGCAAAGCTGCTGCGGCCAACCGGCCTACACCTCGGGGCATCCGCAAGAGGCGTTTGAGGTCGCGCGCCAGCAATTATCCCTGTTTGAGCAACCGTGGCCGATCATCGTGCCATCCGGCTCGTGCGGCGGCATGATGAAGCACCACTGGCCGACCTTGTTTGCCGATAGCGAATATGCCGGCGCCGCCAACGACATTGCCAGCCGCGTGGTCGAATTCTCCCAATTTTTATTGCACACGTTAAATTATCAACCTCAGGACAAGGGCGCGCCGATCAACGTCGCCGTACACACCAGTTGCACCGCACGTCGCGAAATGGGCGTGCATGAATCCAGTTGGGCGCTGGTTGAGCGCCTCGCCAATGTGACCCGCGTGGTGCACGACCACGAATCCGAATGCTGCGGCTTCGGCGGCACTTTCTCGATGAAACACCCGAATATCTCCGGCGCGATGGTCAGCGATAAAGTCGCCGCGCTCAAGGCCACGCAAGCGACCGAAATCATCAGCGCAGACGCAGGCTGTATGCTCAACATCGGCGGCAAAATTGCCAAAGACGAGCCGAACATGCCGCGACCGAAGCATTTGGCAACGTTTTTACTCGAACGCACGGGAGGCAAAGCATGAGCACTCCTTTTGATCTCAAACGCACATCGCAAACCGCGCGCGAACGTATTTTTGCCAAACTGAACGCCGCTCAGCGCGCGCCGATGCCGGAGCCGGATACCGCCGCCTACTACGCGCAAGCCACGCCGAAATGGTCGAATGAGATTGAACGACTGAAGCACTGGGCGCGCACCATGCGCCGCTTCAACACGCAGATTCATTGGGTCAATGCAGACAATTGGACAGAAGCCTTGTGTGCGGTGGTGCGCGACAAGCAGATTGGCAACATCCTATTGCCGATGAACACCGCTCATGGCCAAGCGGCGCATCAAGCCTTGGCTCAACACGCGCCCGAAATCCAATCCTGCGGTTTTGAACGTCCGATTGAGGATTGGAAAGACGAATTGTTTGATCGGGTTGACGCGGGTTTCACCAATATTTGCGCCGGCATTGCCCAGACCGGCACGCTGCT
Organism: uncultured Hydromonas sp.; assembly: GCA_964502825.1. Classification (GTDB taxonomy): domain Bacteria; phylum Pseudomonadota; class Gammaproteobacteria; order Burkholderiales; family Burkholderiaceae; genus CTSOIL-112. The sequence goes on from CAZCYS010000002.1 coordinate 6,632, forward strand.
GCTGTGGCCGGATGCGCAGCAACCGCGCAGCATGAGCTTGGTGCCACCGATCCACATTGCGCTGTTTGACACCACGACACTGCACGATGATTTTTTCAGCGCGATGCAGTCGCTGGGACTGGCGCACAACACGCCGAGCAATCTGGTGTTGATCTCCAGCCCATCCAAAACCTCGGACATTCAGTTGACCTTGGCCTTTGGCGCACACGGACCGCGCGATTTGGTGGTGCTGGCGCAATTGCCCGCGCATATTGCGCTGGCCGACGTGGAGGAAGCCGCATGAAAACGCAGACGATTCATTTTCACCCCAAAGCGCACCCCAAAAGCGAAACCTTCAAAGCCAACGCCTCCGACGCACTGGCCGATGCGCCGCTGCGCAAAAGTCTGCGAACGGCGATGGACGGCCTGATGGCTAAGCGCAAATCCGTCCTGTCCGACGAGCACGAACTGCAAACCCTGCGCGATTTGTGCGAACACATCCGCCAGCGTTCACTGGCGCAATTGCCCGAGCTGCTCACACAGTTGGAAACGAACCTGACACGTTTGGGCGTGCAGGTGCATTGGGCGGAAACCACCGAACAGGCCTGCGCCATCATCCATCAAATCATGTTGGATAAAAACAGCACCTTGATGGTCAAAGGCAAATCGATGGTCAGCGAGGAAATCGAGCTAAACCACTATCTCGCCGAACGCGACATCGAGGCCATCGAGAGTGATATGGGCGAATACATCGTGCAAATGGCGGGCGAAAAACCGACGCACATCGTCATGCCCGCGATTCACAAAACCAAGGAGCAGATCAGCACGCTGTTTCACGAACACCTGCACACCACCGAGACGCACGATGTGGACGAGTTGATCCAAATCGGTCGTCACGCGCTACGCAGTGTTTATCGTCGTGCGGACGTGGGGCTGTCAGGTGTGAATTTCGCCGTCGCCGAGACCGGCACGCTGTGTTTGGTTGAAAACGAAGGCAATGGCCGCCTGTGCACCACCGTGCCACCCGTGCATATTGCGATCACAGGCATTGAAAAAGTCGTGGCGAAACTCTCCGACGTCGTGCCGCTGTACAGCCTGCTCACGCGCAGCGCGGTCGGCTTGGACATCACCACCTATTTCAACCTCATCACCGGCCCGCGTCGCTCGGGCGAGCTGGACGGCCCGCAGGAAATGCACTTGGTGCTGCTGGACAATGGCCGCACGCAAGCCTACGCCGACGAGCAAATGCGCAAAACCTTGCAATGCATTCGCTGCGGCGCGTGCATGAACCACTGCCCCGTGTACAGCCGCATCGGCGGCGCGGCCTACGGCACAACTTACCCAGGGCCGATCGGCGAAATTATTTCACCGCACATGATGGGATTGGAGGCGACCCGCGATCTGCCAACCGCCTCCAGTCTGTGCGGCGCGTGTGCCGAGGTCTGTCCCGTGCGCATCCCGATTCCGGAGCTGTTGATTCGCCTGCGTACCGAGGCGCAACGCGCGCCCGACGAGGTGGTTGAGCACGCCGTGCGTGGCCAAGGCGCATCGCACACATTGAGCGAGCAGATGGCTTGGCGCGCCTTCACAGGGATTTTCGCGCACAGCAAACGCTACAAACTGTTCAGTTGGGCCGCGACCCGTTTTCGCGCCCTCACGCCGAGCCAAAAGGCATGGGCGCAAAACCACACGCCGCTCAAACCAGCGGCAAAAACCTTGCACCAACTGATGGCTGAGCGCGAGCGACAGAATCCATAAATGCGCATCCGCACCAGCCAACCGAATTGACGGGGGTGTGTCGTGGCGAATCACATAGGGCAGACGACCCAAATCACACACACCACGGCACGCCCCGTTCAATCTGCGTCGTTGTTCATCGCATTTCGCACCGACGGCGTAGTCACACAACACCTAAACAGCAGTCTTGGCAGTACCACCGCAGTTATAGGTGAATTTTATATGTAGCCCTAAAGGAGACTCTTTCATGCAAACTTGGTTGCAAAACTACACGGCCGTCGGGGACAGCTTATGGCTGACTGCGGCGATTGCCGTCCTACCGATTGTGTTTTTCTTCGTTGCGCTCGCCCTATTGCGTTTAAAAGGCCATGTCGCAGGTTTTTTCACCTTGCTCATTGCACTGGGCGTCGCAATTTTCGCCTATAAAATGCCGGTCAGCATGGCGGTTTCTGCCGCTCTGTACGGTTTTGCCTACGGCTTGTGGCCGATCGCATGGATCATCATCACCGCCGTATTTTTGTACAAAATCACGGTCAAAACCGGTCAGTTTGACGTGATTCGCGCCTCGGTCGTGTCAATCACCGAAGACCAACGGCTGCAAATGCTGCTGGTCGGTTTCTCCTTCGGCGCGTTTTTAGAGGGTGCGGCGGGCTTTGGCGCACCTGTGGCGATTACCGGCGCGCTGTTGGTCGGGCTGGGCTTTAATCCGCTGTACGCCGCCGGTTTGTGCTTGATTGCCAATACCGCACCCGTGGCATTCGGCGCGATGGGCATTCCGATCACCGTCGCCGGTCAAGTGTCCGGCCTCGACCCGTACCACATCGGTCAATTGGCCGGTCGCCAACTGCCGATTTTGTCGGTGATCGTGCCGTTTTGGTTGGTTGCGATGATGGATGGCATGCGCGGCATTCGCCAAACATGGCCGGCGATTTTGGTCGCGGGCGTGTCGTTTGCGATTACTCAGTTTTTGACCGCCAACTTCATCGGGCCGGAATTGCCGGACGTGACCTCGGCCTTGGTCAGCTTGATCTGTTTGTCGCTGTTCCTGAAAAAATGGCAGCCGGAAGAAATTTTCACCTTCGATGGCATGCGCCAACCCAAACTGATCGGCTCCGCTGCCAAACAGTACACCACCGGCCAAGTGATCAAGGCATGGTCACCGTTTGCGATTTTGACCGTGTTCGTGACCATCTGGACGATCAAACCGTTCCAAGCGTTTTTGGACAGCTTCAGCACGTTTAAATTTGCGTGGCCGGGTTTGGATAAATTGGTGTTGAAAGCCGCACCGATTGTCGCCGCACCCAAGCCGTATGAAGCGGTGTACAAATTGAACCTGCTCGGCGCGGTCGGCACAGCGATTTTGCTCTCTGCCATCGTCTCGATCATCATTTTGAAAATGAAACCGGCGGACGCACTCAAAACCTTCCGCGAAACTCTGTACGAATTGCGCTTCCCGATTTTATCGATTGGCTTGGTATTGGCCTTCGCCTTCGTCGCCAACTACTCCGGTTTGTCATCGACATTGGCCTTGGTTTTGGCGGGCACAGGCGTCGCGTTCCCGTTCTTCTCTCCATTCCTCGGCTGGCTGGGCGTGTTCTTAACCGGATCGGACACCTCGTCCAACGCGCTGTTCGGCTCCTTGCAGGCGTCCACCGCACACCAAATTGGCATTGACCCGAATCTCACCGTCGCGGCCAATACCACCGGCGGCGTGACCGGCAAAATGATTTCACCGCAGTCCATCGCCGTGGCGTGTGCCGCCGTCGGCTTGGCAGGCAAAGAATCGAACCTGTTCCGCTTCACGGTCAAACACAGCCTGATTTTGTGTACGATCGTCGGCATCATGACGGTGTTACAAGCGTATGTGCTGCCGTGGACTTTGCATTTGTTTACTAAATAATAACCACATCAACACAAAAACAAAGGGGCTGAATCATTCAGCCCCTTTTGTATGTCACTCATTGTATGTCACTCAACTGCACTCAATCCAAGGCATCCAGCAGCTTTTGATGCACGCCGCCAAAGCCTCCGTTGCTCATCACCAAAATCTGATCGCCCGCACGCGCCTGCGCCTTGACCGCCTGCACCAACTCAGTCAGATCATCAAACGCACGCGCCTTTTCACCCAGCGGCGACAAAGATTCGGCCAAATCCCAGCCGAGTGCATCCTTGCCCTCGCTTGCTCCGTAGCCAAATACCAAATCCGCGTCACGCAAAGATTCAGGCAGTTGCGCCTTCATCACCCCGAGTTTCATGGTGTTGGAGCGCGGCTCCAGTACCGCCAAAATACGCGCTGAACCAACGCGTTTGCGCAGCCCTGCAACCGTGGTGGTGATCGCCGTCGGATGATGCGCGAAGTCGTCGTACACCGTGATGTCGTTGACCACGCCTTTGATCTCCATGCGGCGTTTGGGCATACGGTAGCGCGCAAACGACTCAATCGCGGTTTTCGGCTCCACACCCACATGACGCGCAGCGACAATGGCGGCCAAGGCATTCAGGCGATTGTGCTCGCCCGTGACATCCCAGTGTACGCGCCCTTGTAGCTGCCCTTCAAACAACACGTCAAAGCTGTCGTCCGCACCGACATTGGCGATCTGCCAATCGGCTGGCACGCGCGCATCAGCAAAGCGCGTAATCGGCGTCCACGCCCCTTTGGCGAGCGTTTCATCCAGCGCGGCTTCATGCGCATTGGACACGATCAAACCATTATTCGGAATCGTGCGCACGAGGTGGTGAAACTGCGTCTGAATCGCTGCGAGGTCAGCGAAAATATCGGCGTGATCGAATTCCAGATTATTCAAAACCGCGGTGCGCGGACGGTAATGCACGAATTTACTGCGCTTGTCGAAAAACGCGGTGTCGTACTCATCCGCCTCAATCACGAAAAACGGATCGTCGGTCAAACGCGCGGAAATGCCAAAGTTATTCGGCACGCCGCCAATTAAAAAGCCTGGGTTCAGTCCTGCATCTTCGAGTAGCCAAGCGAGCATCGAGCTGGTGGTGGTTTTGCCGTGCGTACCCGCCACCGCGAGCACCCACTTGTCGCGCAGAACGTGTTCACCCAACCACTGCGGGCCGGAAATATACGGCAAGCCCTGATCCAAAATCGCTTCCATCAGCGGATTGCCACGCGAAACCACATTGCCAATCACGAATACATCCGGTTTGAGGTCAATCTGCGCGGCATCAAAGCCGCTGATGAGCTCAATGCCTTGTTCTTCTAACTGCGTGCTCATCGGCGGATAAACGTTCGCATCGCAGCCGGTGACGCGGTAGCCCGCCTGTTTCGCAATGGCGGCGATTCCGCCCATAAACGTGCCGCAAATGCCGAGAATGTGTATGTGTTGCATGCCAGTATCCGTGTGATTGGAGGGGTTCAAATAAGGCGCTATTGTAACGCATCGCGGTGATTAAAAACATCGCAGGCGGCGTTGGTGACTGTGTTGACAAGAAAATGGCATGTCTGTGACATGCCATACTCTACGTACTCTAAATAAGGAACCGTTGCTCAAAAGATCATAGACCCAGGCGCGCACGCGCTGCGCGATACTCCGCTTCCAGTTGATCGACCAATTGCGCCGTCGGCAAAACTTCGTCAATCACCGCAACGCCTTGTCCCACGCCCCAGATGTCCTTCCATGCTTTGGCAGCGGTATTGCCGCCCGAGCCGAAGTTCATTTTCGATTTATCCGCCACGGGTAAGTTATCAGGATCCAAACCTGCAGCGACGATGCTCTGACGCAGGTAATTGCCATGCACGCCGGTGAACAGATTGGTGTACACCACATCCGACGCGCTGGCCTCGGTGATGCCGTGTTTGTAGCCCTCGGACGCATTCGCCTCGGCGGTGGCAATAAATCGCGTGCCCATATAGGCCAAATCCGCACCCATCGCCTGTGCCGCCAGCACCGCCGAGCCATTGGCAATGCTACCGGACAACACGATCAGACCGTCGTAAAACTGGCGAATTTCACCGACCAAGGCAAACGGGCTGAGTGTACCGGCATGACCGCCCGCACCCGCCGCCACCAAAATCAAGCCGTCCACGCCCGCTTCCAGCGCTTTTTTCGCATGGCGTGCATTGATCACGTCGTGTAGCACGATGCCGCCGTAGGCATGTGCGCCGTCGATCAACTCTTTCGGCGGTGCTTGCAAGCTGGTGATGAACACGGGTACTTGGTGCTTCAAACACACCGCAATGTCCTCGGCCAAACGCCCGTTGGACGGATGTACGATTTGATTGACCGCAAACGGCGCAGGCTTTCCACCCGCAGCACGATCAACTTCCAAATCGGCTTTCAATTCCGTGAGCCAAGCATCCAGCGCACCATCGCCACGCGCATTGAGCGCGGGAAACGAGCCGACGATACCGGCTTTGCACTGTGCTTTGACCAACTCAAGGTTGGACACGATGAACATGGGCGAGCCAATAATGGGCAAACGTAGCTGGGACAATGCGTGCGGCAAACTCATAAGGTCTCCTGAAATGATAGTGTTCAATGGCTGGGCAAAATACCTGCCACCACGGCCAATTTTTGAACGACCGTTCGGCGATTATAAACACAGCGCGCACCCGCGACAACCATAAATCAACCATAAAGAATGGGTACAGTAGCCAAACGAGTATACAGAAATGCGAAAAAAGCCACCTTCGTTGTCTATTTCGCGCTCACCACCTCCTCCATCGGTTAAATTTTTATATTATGAAATTAAAAATCGTAAAATGGAAAATAGCTTGCGCCATTAGTCACATTCACATACAATTATTTGAGTAGAATAGATATCTGCTGTGGCATCACACATCCAATCATAAATCGGAGCCAACGCCCATCTCTAAAGGAGCCATCACATGACCGCACTACAAGCCGAAGTCAATAAAAACTTTCTCGATACCGATCCGCAAGAAACGCAAGAGTGGATTGAAGCGCTGGACAATGTCATCGACAACCACGGCTCCGAACGCACCGCGTATCTGATTGACCAACAAATCGCGCATGCCCGTACCAACGGCGTTTTGCACGCATTCCATACCGAAACGCCGTACATCAATACCATCAGCGTGGAGCAGCAACCTCCACTGCCGGGCGATCAGGGCATTGAGCACAAAATCCGCTCGTATGTACGCTGGAACGCCATGGCGATGGTTCTGCGCGCGAACAAAACCACCAACGTCGGCGGCCACATTGCCTCATACCAATCCGCCGCAACCCTGTACGAAGTTGGCTTTGGCCACTTCTGGCACGCACCGTCAGCCGAGCACGGCGGCGATCTGATTTTTATTCAAGGTCACTCTGCGCCGGGCGTATATTCCCGCGCCTTTTTGCTCGGTCGTCTGACCGAAGAGCAATTGGTCAATTTCCGCCAAGAGGTTGATGGCAAAGGCATTCCGTCCTACCCACACCCTTGGCTGATGCCTGATTTTTGGCAATTCCCGACGGTATCGATGGGCTTGGGACCGATCATGGCGATTTACCAAGCGCGTTTCATGAAATACCTGCACAGCCGTGGCTTGATTGATACCGAAAACCGCAAAGTTTGGGCGTTCTTGGGCGACGGCGAAACCGACGAACCCGAATCACTCGGCGCCATCGGCATGGCCGGTCGCGAAAAACTGAATAACCTCGTGTTCGTCATCAACTGTAATTTACAACGTCTGGACGGACCGGTACGCGGCAATGGCAAAATCATTCAGGAGCTCGAATCCGAATTCCGTGGCTCCGGCTGGAATGTCATCAAAGTCGTCTGGGGTCGCAAATGGGATGCGCTGTTCGCCCGCGACAAAAAAGGCTTATTGGTCAAACGTTTGGGTGAAATGGTCGATGGCGAATTCCAAACCATGCGCGCGAAAAACGCACAGTACATCCGCGACACCTTATTCAATACGCCTGAGCTGAAAGAATTGGTCGCCGACTGGGACGATGACGACATCTGGGCGCTCAATCGCGGCGGCCACGATCCGTTCAAAATCTACGCGGCGTTCAAAGCAGCCACCGAATCGGTTGATCGTCCGACCGTCATTCTCGCGCATACCATCAAAGGCTACGGCATGGGCGGCTCGGGCGAGGCGCAAAACTCGACCCACCAACAGAAAAAAATGCACATCGACGACGTGCGCAATTTCCGCGACCGCTTCTCGATTCCAGTGTCCGACGAAGATTTGGAGAAACTGCCATTCGTCACCTTCCCTGAAGGCTCGCCTGAATTGGAATACATGCGCAATGCGCGCCAGAAACTTGGCGGCTATTTGCCACAGCGTCGCAGCACCTCCGACGAATCGCTGGTGATTCCTGAATTGGGCGCGTTTGACTCCTTCCTCAAAGCCACCGAAGAAGGCCGCGAAATCTCCACCACCATGGCGTTTGTGCGCATCCTCGGCCATTTGCTCAAAGACAAAAACCTCAAGGATCGCATCGTCCCGATCGTACCGGACGAATCGCGCACCTTTGGTATGGAAGGCTTGTTCCGCCAACTGGGCATTTGGAACCAAGAAGGTCAAAAATACCTGCCGCAAGACCACGAACAATTGATGTTCTACAAAGAATCCAAAACCGGTCAAGTATTGCAAGAAGGCATCAACGAAGCGGGCGCCATGTGTGACTGGATTGCTGCGGCGACCTCGTACTCAACGCACAACCTGCCGATGATTCCGTTCTACATTCTGTACTCCATGTTCGGCTTCCAACGCATTGGCGACTTGTGCTGGGCGGCGGGCGATATGCGCGCGCGCGGCTTCATCCTCGGCGGCACAGCCGGTCGCACCACGCTCAACGGCGAAGGTTTGCAACACGAAGACGGCCACAGCCTGCTGCTCTCATCCACCGTACCAAACTGCGTATCCTATGACCCAACATTCTCCTACGAGTTGGCCGTGATTATGCAAGACGGCTTGCGCCGTATGTACCGCGAGCAAGAAGACGTGTACTACTACATCACCGTGATGAACGAAAACTACGCCCATCCGGCCATGCCAGCAGGCGCGGAAGCGGACATCCTCAAAGGCATGTATTTGTTCCAAGCGGGTGCGAAAAACGCTGCGAAGAAAGTTCGTTTGATCGGCGCCGGCACGATTTTCAACGAAGTCATCGCCGCTGCACAATTACTCAAAGACGACTGGGGCGTGGACGCCGATTTGTATTCCGCACCAAGCTTCACCGAATTGGCACGCGAAGGCCAAGCGGTTGAGCGCGAAAATATGCTCCACCCGACCTCGCCGCGCAAACTCTCGCACGTCGAAACCCTGTTGCAAGACTCCGACGCACCGGTGATCGCCGCGACCGACTACATGCGCGCCGTGGCCGAGCAAATCCGCGCCTACGTGCCATCACGCTACACCGTGCTCGGTACCGACGGTTATGGCCGCTCCGACACCCGCGAAAAACTGCGTTACTTCTTTGAAGTGAACCGTCAGTGGATCACGGTTGCCGCACTCAAAGCACTGGCCGATGACGGTGTTATTGCCTACGAAGAAGTAGCCAAAGCCATCGCCAAGTACAATTTGGACGTCAACAAACCGGCGCCGTGGACTGTGTAATTATCGTCATAGAGAGGAAAAATCATGAGCAATCTCATCGAAGTCAAAGTCCCCGATATTGGCGACTATAAAAACATCCCTGTGATCGAGGTATACGTCAAAGCCGGCGACAGCGTCGCCGTCGAAGACACGCTGGTCACACTCGAGTCCGACAAAGCGACACTGGACGTGCCGTCATCGCACGCAGGCGTGGTCAAGGAAGTCAAAGTCGCTGTGGGCGATAAAATTTCCGAAGGCTCCGTAGTCGTGATGCTTGAATCCACAGCCGCCGCAGCCGCAACAACCGATGCCGCCCCTGCGCCAGCACCTACGCCGACTGCCGAAGCCGCTGCGCCAGCGCCTGCCGCACCGGTGGTTCAAGAACAATCGGCTGAAGCAAAACCAGCCGTGGCAACACCCGCAGTGACCAACGCCGACAGCGCGCCTGCCTATCCTGCACAACCGCTATCGAAAAACACCTACGCTTCACCATCCGTGCGTCATTTTGCACGCGAGTTGGATGTGAATTTGGACAACGTCGCAGGCACAGGGCCGAAAAACCGCATCACGCACGAGGATGTGCGCGCCTACATCAAAGCGGTCATGAACGGCGCAGCCGCTTGCCCAACGACGAATGTGGCTCAATCGTCCGCTTCGCTTGGCGGCGGTTTGGATTTACTGCCGTGGCCACAAATCGACTTCACCAAATTCGGCGAAATCGACGTACAGCCATTGTCACGCATCAAGAAAATTTCAGGTCAAAATCTATCGCGCAACTGGGTCATGATTCCGCATGTGACCAATAACGAAGTCGCCGACGTGACCGAGCTGGAAGCCTTCCGCGTACAGCTGAACAAAGAGCACGAAAAAGCGGGGATCAAATTCACCATGCTCGCATTTATCATCAAAGCCTGCGTGCAAGCCTTGAAAAAATTCCCTGAGTTCAACGCCTCTCTGGACGGCGATAACCTCGTCTACAAAAAATACTACAACATCGGTTTTGCCGCCGACACACCGAACGGCCTCGTCGTTCCGGTCATCAAAGCAGCCGATACCAAATCCATTTCTGAAATCGCGGTGGAAATGTCCGAGCTGGCGAAAAACGCGCGCGAAGGCAAACTCAAACCGACCGATATGCAAGGCGGCTGTTTCTCCATTTCGTCACTCGGCGGCATTGGCGGCACCTCATTCACCCCGATCATCAATGCACCTGAAGTCGCCATCCTCGGCGTTTCGCGCTCAAGCATGCAACCCGTTTGGAACGGCTCTGAATTCGTACCGCGCCTGATGTGTCCGTTGTCACTGTCCTACGATCACCGCGTGATTGATGGTGCAGCAGCGGCGCGATTCAATGCCTATCTCGCCAGCGTCTTGGCCGATTTTCGCCGTGTGCTGATTTAAAGGGAGCACCTTATGAGTCAAATCATTGAAATCAAAGTCCCCGACATCGGCGACTATAAAAACATCCCCGTCATCGAGATTTACGTCAAGGTCGGCGACACCATCGCGGTTGAAGACACATTGGTCACGCTCGAATCCGACAAAGCCACTTTGGACGTACCGTCCTCGCACGCAGGTGTGGTGAAGGAAATCAAGGTTGCTGTGGGCGATAAAATTTCCGAAGGCAGTGTGGTTGTACTGTTGGAAGCTGCTGAAACAGCCGAAGCGACCTCAACACCCGCACAAACGCCCGAAAGCAAACCAGCCGAAACGCCAGCAGCATCTGCCGCAGCACCCGCAGCTTCTGCACCGGCCAGCGCGCCCGCACCTGCGGCCAGCACATACAATGGCAACGTGGACATCACCTGCGATATGCTGGTACTCGGCGCAGGCCCGGGCGGCTATTCCGCTGCATTCCGTGCCGCCGATTTGGGCATGGATACGGTTTTGGTGGAACGCTACGCCACCTTGGGCGGCGCGTGTCTGAATGTCGGCTGTATTCCGTCCAAAGCCCTGTTGCACACCGTCACCATCATGGAAGAAGCGCTGTCCATGAGCAATCACGGCATCAGTTTTGCCGCGCCACAAGTGGATATCGACAAACTGCGCGACTACAAAAATTCGGTGGTCGGCAAACTCACCACCGGCCTCGCGGGTATGGCAAAAATGCGTAAAGTCAATGTCGTGCGCGGCATCGGCTCCTTCATCGATGCACACCATTTGGAAGTCACAGAAACCACCGGTACCGGCTCAGAAACCACCTCGGTGAAAAAAGTGATTCGCTTTGAAAAAGCCATCATCGCAGCAGGCTCGCGCGTGGTCAAATTACCGTTCATTTCCGAGCAAACATACGCCGACCCACGCATTGTGGACTCGACCGGTGCGCTCGCCTTACCATTCATCCCGAAAAAAATGTTGGTCATCGGCGGTGGGATTATCGGCCTCGAAATGGGCACGGTATACTCTGCACTCGGCGCCAAGATCGACGTGGTAGAGATGATGGACGGCCTGATGCAGGGCGCGGATCGTGACCTCGTCAAGGTCTGGCAAAAATACAATGCGCATCGCTTTGAAAACGTCTATATCAACACCAAAACCGTGGCGGTTGAGGCCAAAGACGATGGCATCTACGTCACATTCGCCAAGGCCAATGAGCAATCCACCGCACCGGCTGAAGCCCAACGTTACGACTTGGTGTTGGTCGCCGTCGGTCGTGCGCCGAATGGGCTGCTGATCGGCGCGGACAAGGCTGGCGTGGCGGTGAGCGAACGCGGTTTCATTAACGTGGACGCACAAATGCGAACCAATGTACCGCACATTTTCGCCATCGGTGACATCGTTGGCCAACCCATGCTCGCGCACAAAGCGGTACACGAGGGCCACGTCGCCGCCGAAGCCGCACATGGCGAGAAGGCCTACTTTGACGCGCGTCAGATCCCATCGGTCGCCTACACCGATCCCGAAGTCGCATGGGCGGGCGTAACCGAAGACCAAGCCAAAGCGCAAGGCCTGAACTACGGCAAAGCGATGTTCCCGTGGCAAGCCTCGGGTCGCGCGATCGCAAACGGACGTGACGAAGGTTTCACCAAACTGATTTTCGACAACGACAGTGGTCGCATCATCGGCGGGACGATTGTCGGCACCGGCGCAGGCGATTTGATTTCCGAAGTCTGCTTGGCGATTGAAATGGGCGCGGACGCAGTGGACATTGGCAAAACCATTCACCCGCATCCGACACTGGGTGAGTCAATCGGCATGGCGGCGGAAATATTCAAAGGTACTTGTACCGATGTGCCGCCACAACGTAAGAAATAGGATTGACCTCACAAAAAAACGCCACCGAATTCGGTGGCGTTTTTATTCAGTTTGATTACGCTTCTATTGTACACGTCGCAAATCTGAAACGATCTGTAACAAATGCTTTTCACTCACACGGCTCCAAACATTGTATAAGCAGCTTTGCCCTGCCACCCTCACATAGGCCAAATACGCGGGGCCAACCCCGCCTTCCAAACCATATCCCATGCGGCTGCCATCAGCCCATGCTTTTTGTTTTGGCCACGCATATTCAGTAGTATTACCAACCGAGGTACCCGTTCCGGCCACACCATAGGCGCTTTTTAAGCTTGTTGTATCGTATGCCACTGCCCATCCACCCGAAAATTGTGCGCGACGCACTCCTGCACCGCTAACTTGCGCCGCACTGTCTTTGGGTAAAGCCAACAGTGCGCAACTGCGCCGATTTTCGGCCTTTTTCCATTCATTCAAATAAACCGGCGCAATCTGCTCTTTACTAACCGTTTGCCCCCAAGGAGGCGTCGTCAGATTGTGTGACGGACTACGATCAATCTCAGGTTGAGATTGGTTTTTAGGAGACTCCACCGAAGCGCACGCCGACAGTGCAAGCGCCACCGAAGCAACCAACATTTGGACCATAAAGATTTTTTGACGCATCGCTCACCCCCATTTATTACTATCAATGATGTTTCAGTATAACAGAGTCGCGCCAACCATAGGTCTGTTGAGCCTACCGCCAGCGACATCCAGCCAATCAAACTAAACCCAATGTGCATACGCCCACTGATTATCACTGGCAAATGCAGACCAGCGTTTATTCACCACCGATTCAGCATCGAGCAGTCGCAGCACTTCATCGGCAATCGCATCACTCAATTCAAGGTGTGTGGAAAAGCCCACACAAGACGCATTGATTTCGCCAAGTACATAGCGATCCGCACCGTTGTGATCAGTGTCGAGAATAAAATCCGCCGTCCAAATCAAAGGTAAATCATAGTCACCCAGTCGCTCGCGCAACTCGGGCAGCGAGCGACGAATCACCGCCACCAAATCCGGCCACTGCTCCGGCGTGTCGTAGCGATATTGCGCGCCGGAAAACAGCGTGGCGGAGAAAGCATCTGGCGTATCGGCCGGTTTTTTATGCACGATATTGACGACTTGGTCGCGCAGCATCAACACACGGATTTCACCTTCCTTAATGCGCGGTAAAAATGGCATATCGAGCAGCATGCCGTTCGCACCTTCGAGATAGCGAATGCAAAATTCCAAAAATTCTTGCAGGGATTTTTCTTCGGTATGGTTGTCTTTCGCTTCAGTGAGCTTGAGGCGCGCATCCCATGGAATATCGTCGTGGTATTGCTCTGGATGCAGCACCTCCACGCGCCAGATGCCTTCGCCGGTCGAACCGCGATTTTGTTTGATCACACGCACGCCGCGTTTAAGTGTTTTTGGCAAATTGTCTTTGAGCGCATCGAAGTGGTAGTAGGTGTAGACGTCTTCCGGTACGAACGCCGTGCCTTTGAGTCGTTCAATCGCGCTTTTCGCACCGTAAGCGATCATCGCGTCGGGATGTGGTAAGCCTTTGACACCCTGCATCACCAGCTCGCGTAGCATTTGAAAATATCCGACCTCGTTCCCCAAATTACCCGGATTGACACGACTGATGTAAGCATCGGCTTTGGTCAGGGTGTGCCGATAGATTTCACCTCGATTGACATCATCATAAAAAATAATTTCAGCCGTCCAGCCGCGCTGTTTGAGTGCATCAATAATCGCTTTGGAGTCCTTGCGAAAGCCGAACTCGCCTTTGTCCGTGCCCCCGCGTGCTTCAAAAATAACCACATGATTTTTCATCCGTTCCTCCTTTGAAAGGATATGCAGATGAAAAATATAATCGGCTTTTATGACCCAACCATGACAGATGACATCTGTGTCATATGATTTCGTTAAACTCAATCCGCGCGGTTACCCCGCATACGCAATTAAACCAATCGCCCCCAACGCCAGCGCGATACCGATTTTTTGTAGCGCATTGGTGCGCTCTTTGAGCAACCCAATCGCCAGCGCGATGGTGAACAGCGGGTACAGCGACACCAACACGCTGATGATCGAGACAAACGCACCCCGAAACGCATAATACATCGCCACATTCGCCACCACATCCAGCACACCGACCGCAGCAGCATAGCGCAGCAGCGATGCGTCATGCGACATACGGACGTGACCGAAACGCAGAGCGATCAACAGTGTCACCACCGACGCCGTGGCTTTGCCCGCAAACATCGGCCATAGTCCGGCTCGGTTTTCACCGATTTGATGAATCAGAATAAAGCTCAAGGCAAACGCAACACCCGTGCCAACAGTAAACAGCAAAACGCGCCGATTCAAGCGTTTCGGCTGCTCGCTAGCCAACAGGTGCGGCGCAGAATGTTTCCCCTCCTGACTGATCAGCACAATCGCCACCACCGCGAAGGCAATGCCCGCCAGCACACCGACACTTAACTGCTCACCCGTCATCAAACCAAACAACACCGGAATCAACGCAGCCAGCACCGAGGTGATCGGCGAAACCACGCTCATCGTTCCCTCAGCCAGCGCGGTGAAAAACCACCAACCCGCCAATGCCGAAGTGAGACCGGAGGCCGCGCCAAAGGCAATCGCGCGCGTATCCCAATCACCGCCGATCAGCCACGACAACAGCAGCAAAACCACGGCTGAGACTGGAAATGCCCACAAAACCACTTGCAGCGCCGGATGTCGGCGCGCGGCCAAACCACCCACAAAATCACTCACCCCATAAGCGGCCGCAGAAACCAAAGCCAAAATCAAATTCATACCGATTCTTTCAAATATTCGCCCATTGAGTATCGATTAAGTATCAATTAAGCGTCAAAACAGTGGGGGCAAACATAGCATAGATTCATCCGAATCACCTTGGAATTTCACTATAAAATGCAGTCTTGACTGAACACATCTGATCTCTATACGCTTTATGCCCGCCACGCCCACCGTTCGCAAAATCATCCACTTTGACGCCGACTGCTTTTACGCCGCCGTGGAAATGCGCGACGATCCGTCACTGCGCGGCAAACCGATCGCCGTCGGCGGAACCACGGCGCAACGCGGCGTGATTGCGACCTGCAACTACGAAGCGCGCGCATTCGGTGTGCGTTCGGCACTGCCGACCCGCCGCGCGCTGGAGTTGTGTCCGCAGTTGATTTTGCTCAAGCCGGACTTTCCACGCTACCGCGCGGCATCGCAGGCGATTTTCCGCATTTACCGCGATTATTCCGAGCTAATCGAGCCGCTATCGCTGGATGAGGCGTATGTGGATGTGAGCACTTGCTCTGCGCATCGCGGCAGCGCGACGCTGATCGCTCGTGCGATTCGTGCGCGGGTACACGAGGAAGTCGGCTTGACGGTTTCAGCCGGTGTCGCGCCGAATAAATTTTTGGCCAAAATCGCCAGTGACTGGCACAAACCGGATGGATTATTCGTCATCCGACCGCAGGATGTAGATGCATTTGTACGCGAATTGCCGGTAGAAAAACTATTCGGCGTCGGTCCGCGCACGGCGGAGAAAATGCACCGACTCAAATTATTCACCTGCGCCGATGTGCGCGAGCGCGATTTACCGTTTCTGATCGCGCAGTTTGGTAAACTCGGCTCGTCTTTGTATCAGGCGGCACGCGGCATCGACTCACGTGCTGTGCACCCACAGCGCCTGCGAAAATCAATCAGCGTCGAAACCACATTTGCGCATGATTTGCATGGCTTTGCGGATGCGACCACCCCCTTAGGCGAGTTGCACGCCGATTTATTGACGCGAATTGAGCGCCATCGCGCTGAAGCCTTGGTGCAAAAAACCTTTGTCAAGCTGCGCATGGCGAATTTTAAAATCCATACGCTGGAGATGAACAGCAACGATCTGTCACGCCCGCATTTTGAACAACTGCTCGCCAGCCTGTGCCAAAAACACGTCGGCGCGATTCGCCTGCTCGGTGTGGGCGTGCGCCTGCGCGAGCCGGATGGCGCGACGCAGTTGGATTTACTGAGTACATCGTGATCGTTAGCGCACACAATCAACGCACCCGAGCATCGACAAACCGACCTGCCGTTTTTAACCATTTTTGAACCAGGGCTTTATGTTAGAATGAATTTAGACCTTTGAATTGACAGAGATTTTTCAATAATCAAAGGCACTTAAAGTACCATCTAAAGCGCCGCTTTAAGTTGCATTGCGTAGTCCTTCCCATGTGTGTCATAACCACCTCAGAAAGGAGTTCATCATGCCTGCTACACTCAAATCAGAACACGACCTCGTGCAAGAAAAAGAACGCTTGATCGCGGACATTCAACAATTATTGACCGATGCCCAAGGCATACTCACCGATGCGAGCGAGCACGCGGACGATCATGTGAGTCGATTGCGCGCGAAACTATCCGACAATGTGGACAAGGTCAAAGACTCATTGCATTCGGCCAAAAAACACACCCGCAAAAAGGCACGCGAAGCCGCCGATGCGACCGATGAGTACGTACACGACAATCCGTGGCAATCGGTTGGTGTCGCTGCAGCAGTCGGCTTTTTGCTCGGCTTGCTGGTATCCCGCCGCTAACATCGCGACGCTTAGATTATCCATGTCATCACGGCGCAAGCGTGGCTCTACGCCACACTTACGCCTACGCCGTCATTGATCTCATAGGAGCAGCCCTTGGCACAAACCACAGAATCCGATCACAGCAAGCCGCACAACCCAACAGGCGGCGCATCCTCAGCGTTTGAATCCCTCACCTCGAAAGTGGGGGCTTTGTTGCTCAATCGCATGGAACTACTGTTGCTGGAGGCTGGCTCGGCCAAACACACGATTTGGGCTGGCGTGGTTTTGAGTTTATTGGGTGTATTGTCGGTGTTCATGGCCGCGCTATTCACCCTGATATTGATTATTCTGGTGGTGCCGGAATCATGGCGCATCGGTCTACTCGGCGGTTTTTCGTTGTTTTTTATACTGTTCGCTTTGCTCGCATTTGGGTGGGTGCGTCGTGCGGTTCGCGCACCGTGGTTCGCCTCCAGCATGGGCGCGGTCAAAGAGGATTGGCAAACCTTAACCGAGCAAGTACCGCCGGTTCAAACCACTGAGCGTCGCCCATCGGTTCAGGAGAACGCCCATGAATAAAGCGGAATTGAATGCACGCAAAAAACGGCTGCTGTTGGAAGGCGAAGTTCTGCGCCTGCAACTGCTCAAAGACAAATTGCAGTTTCAGCACAATCTGCGCGCCAGCCACGCGGATGGCGCACTCAATATTCGAGGTTTGCGCGGCATACGGCGCTTGTTCAACCAAGGTTGGCTCAATCAGCCGCAGATTTTGAACACGGCTTTGTTGCTGTTGACCCGTTGGTTACCTGCCAAGCGCAACAGCCTGCTCACACGACTGCTCGTGCCACTGCTGCGCGGCCTCATCGTATTAAATGCGTTGAGAAAATCTAACCGCCCGCGCTCGTAACTTCAGCTCAAACCACACACAGCGCACTACCGATGAATTTATGACGCTGCGCGCACGGTCGCCTTCGATGCGAGCGCGTCGCCGTGGATGCCCGCATAGCTCGGCGCATCCGCCTCATCCGCAAACGTCACGTATTCATAGTTCGCTTCGTCGGCCAACACCGCGCGAATCAGTACATTATTCAACGCATGGCCGGATTTGTACGCCGTATATGCACCCAAAATCGGCGCGCCAATCACATACAGATCGCCAATCGCGTCAAGGATTTTGTGTTTGACGAATTCGTCGGTATAGCGCAGCCCTTCGGGGTTGAGGATTTTGTATTCGTCCAGCACAATCGCGTTGGCCAAATTACCGCCTTGCGCCAGTCCCAAGCCACGTAAAGCTTCCACATCCTGAATAAAGCCAAAAGTGCGCGCACGGGAAATCTGCCGCACATACGCATCACCGGTGAAATCGATCTCGCAGTGCGTGCCGGTATCGTCAATCGCCGGATGGTGAAACTCGATATCGAACAAGGCTTTAAACCCAAAATACGGATCAAGGCGTGCGCGCTTGTCACCCTCGGTCACTTCCACCGATTGCTTGATGCGGATGAAGCGGCGCAATTCGTTCTGCGCGACCAAACCGACGCTACTGATCAAATAGACAAAGCTCGTGGCGCTGCCATCCATAATCGGAATCTCCGGCGCATTGACCTCAATGATGATGTTGTCCACGCCCAGACCGGCGAGCGCCGACATCAAATGTTCAATGGTCAACACGCGCGCCGCAGGGTTCGCCGGATGCGCCAAGGTCGTCGCCATACGCGTGTCGATCACGTGTTCGGGCAGACAGGTAATATCAAGGTTGGCATCCACATCGGTACGGCGAAACACCACGCCGGTATTGACCGGTGCGGGCTTGAGGGTCAGTTTAACCTTGCGCCCTGAATGCAGGCCGATGCCCGTGGTTTCAATTTCCTGCGCAATGGTTTTTTGTACGATGGAATGAGCGGTTGTTCCCATGGCGGCTCCAAAAATTTCTTTGTCAATTAAGGAAATGCGGAATAACCCCTACCGTCTGCGCTGGAGATTGGTTTGGGTTGTTCCATGCTTCCTTAAATATCAATCACACTGTAATGATACCGTAAAAAAACAAACCCCATCACGATGGTGATGGGGA
This sequence comes from uncultured Hydromonas sp., assembly GCA_964502825.1. Lineage (GTDB taxonomy): Bacteria > Pseudomonadota > Gammaproteobacteria > Burkholderiales > Burkholderiaceae > CTSOIL-112. The sequence continues at coordinate 25,767 of CAZCYS010000002.1, forward strand.
AAGAACTACTCAATCAATAGTTATTATCGGAAATCGAAACAGCGAATCAAGCGCTCAGACGACAGCAGAATAGGGTTACTCGCAACAGCACTCACCGACACGACGGCATCGGTAAGGCGATGGTGAAGGGGACACCACAACCATACCGACGCGACGATCCGGTGCGCGCCGCAGCTAACGGCTGAAACTGCTGAACGAGCTTGACTTCATAGTGCGAACTCGTCGTTCACCTGAGTTCGCGTTAGTCCGCCTTAGTCTGCTTGGCGGCGCAAAAATGCAGGCACATCCAAGTCCTCAAAGAACGCATCGCCGTTCACCGCACGTTGTTGTGTGGCTTGTGGTTCGCGTTGACGCGCCCAAGTCGGCACGTCCAACTCGTTGTAGTCGCCAAAGGTTGGAATGCTCGTGCGACGTGGTGCGGGTTCAGCCACGTTTTGTACGCTCGGCTGTACCCAGTCATTCACCGCAGATGGGGTCACTGCCGCATGGGCATTTGCATAGGCCGCAGACTGGATGGATGCGAGGTCTTCTACCGGTGCTTGAAAGGCAGGCGCCGCCGCAGCCGGTGCGCTGTGCAACACGCGTGTGCCGACATTATCGGTTTCTACCGCGCGCGCGCCGCCCAAACCGGTTGCCACCACGGTCACACGCAGTTTGTCGCCCAAGCTGTCGTCGTACACGAAACCGTAAATCACAGTCGCGTCATCAGAGGCGCTTTCACGGATGATGCTCACCACTTGGCGGGTTTCACGCGCTTTCAAGGTGTCGTGTGATGCGGAGATATTGATCAAAATACCGCGCGCACCGGCCAAATTCACGCCATCGAGCAACGGGCTGGCAACGGCTTCTTCCGCTGCAATGCGCGCACGATCCGCACCGGAGGCGGTCGCTGTACCCATCATCGCGCGGCCTTGTTCGCCCATCACGGTTTTCACGTCGTTAAAGTCGACGTTGATGTGACCATCGACGTTGATGATTTCGGCAATACCGGCTACGGCGTTGTTCAACACGTCGTCGGCAGCTTCAAATGCTTCTTCCATGCTGATGTCGTCGCCCAAAATTTGTTCGAGTTTTTCGTTCAAAATGATGATGAGCGAGTCCACTTGCTGTTCCAATTGACGCAAGCCTTCTTCGGCCACGCGCATACGGCGAGGGCCTTCGTATTCAAATGGTTTAGACACAACCGCAACGGTCAAAATACCCAATTCTTTCGCCACTTCCGCGATCACCGGCGCCGCACCTGTGCCCGTGCCACCGCCCATACCGGCGGTGATAAACACCATATTCGCATCGCGCAGCATATCGGCAATGCGTTCGCGGTTTTCTTCCGCCGCCGCACGACCGACTTCCGGTTTTGCGCCCGCGCCCAAACCGGACTCGCCCAGCTGCAATTTATTCAACGTCGAAGAGTGACGCAATGCTTGCGCATCGGTATTGGCGACGATGAATTCCACCCCCTGTACGCCTTTGGTGATCATGTGTTGGATGGCATTGCCGCCTGCGCCACCAACGCCAACCACTTTAATGACTGTTCCTTCTGGCGCTTCATTTAACATTTCAAAGCTCATGGTTTTCCCCTTTAAAGTGTTCCGTTACCGGAACGTGATACACAATTAAAACTACTTAAAACTAAACCCATCGCAAGTGATCGTCAGAATGTTTTGACGAACCAATCGCGCATGACTTTCAAAATCGAACGCTTCGTACCATCGTTCGCTGATGATTTTTCCGCTGCTTTTTTGCGCGAAACGCCACCACCACGGTGATCGCTCAAACGTGCTTCGACTTCGCCACGCTTTTCACGCGCCGACATCAGCAAACCCACTACCGTTGAGTAGCGCGGGTTGCATACGATATCGGCCAAATTGCCGTCGTACATTGGCTGGGCAATGCGCACCGGCTTCATAAATACTTCTTCGGCCAACTCGGTCACGCCCGGCAACAAGCTGGTACCACCGGTCAATACCACGCCCGAGGCGATCAGGTGTTCAAAGCCGGCTTCTTGCAAATTGCGTTGTACCAGTACGAATAACTCTTCCAAGCGCGGCTCAATCACAGCGGCCAACGATTGACGTTTCACACGACGCGCCACGCGATCGCCCACACCCGGAATCTCAACCACGCTCTCGGACGGCACCATGCCTTGCTTGGCCACGCCGTAGCGCAGTTTCAATTCCTCCGCTTCGGCGGTCGGCGTGCGCAGGGCCATCGCAATATCGTTGGTCACTTGATCGCCCGCAATCGGAATCACCGCCGTGTGGCGAATCGCGCCATCAACGAACACCGCGATGTCGGTCGTACCGCCACCGATGTCCACCAATGCCACGCCGATGTCTTGCTCGTCTTGGGTCAAAGTCGCGGTGCTGGAGGCCAAAGGCTGCAAACGCAAGTCGGACACTTCCAAGCCACAGCGACGGATGCATTTAACGATGTTTTGCGCCGCAGACACCGAGCCGGTGATGATGTGTACTTTCACTTCCAAGCGCATGCCGGTCATGCCGATCGGCGTGCGAATACCGTCTTGGTCATTGACTTTGTACTCTTGTGGCAAGACGTGCAAAATCTGTTGATCCGCCGGAATGCTGACCGCACGCGCGGTGTCGAGCACGCGCTCGATATCGTTTTGCGTGATTTCGGTGTCTTTCACCGCGACCATGCCGCTGGAGTTGAAGCTGTGAATATGGCTGCCCGCGATACCGGTGCACACGCTGCGCACGGTGAAGCCTGCGCGCAGTTCCGCTTCCTTAATCGCATACTGAATGGTTTGAATCGTTTCTTCGATATTCACCACCATGCCGCGCTTCATACCACGCGACGGGTGGTGGCCGATGCCGATGACATTGAATCCATTGTTCGGCAAAACTTCGGCAATCATGGCCACCACTTTTGATGTACCAATGTCCAACGCCACAATTAAATCTTTAGTCGGTTCGCTCATAGTTTTCCACCTGTGTTAATCATCGTCTCTGTATTCACACGATGCAATTTTTCGGAACGCATCGCAAATCCGTTGGGGTAGCGCAGGTCAATGTAGCCGCCTGCCTCCCCGATGTTGTCTTTCACAAAATCACCCGATTTGATCAAGCGCTGTACCCGCTCTTCAATCGCCGTCGGCGTGTCCGCACGTCCCATTTCAATCACCAAGCCATTGCTCAATGTCACCTGCCAGCTATAACGTTGTGACAGGCTGACTTTTTTCACTGTCCACCCCAAAGGCGCCAACCACTGCTGAAACAAAGGCAACTCTTGCGCCATCAAATTGGCCGCCTCGTCCGGCCCCTCAGTTTCCACCAGTTTGGCGCGCTGCGCCTCATCTACCTGTGCGTGGAACAACTGCCCCTCGGGGCTGAGATAGCGGTCTTTCCAAATCGCCAGCGGCTGATGCGCCGCAATACTGACCTCGATTTCATGCGGCCATACTCGGCGAATCGAGGTGCTTTTAACCCAAGAAATTTGTTGCAAGCTGTCCTGCACTTGGTACAAATTCATCGAGAAAAAACCACCGGCCAAACCGTGATCCAAATTACTCTGAATCAGATCATGCGTTTGCTTTTGATCCAACTGCTGCACATCGCCGACAAAACGAAACTGATTGATCGAAAAGTACGGACGCTGCAACAGCCAGCCCACGCCTGCGACGAACAGCAAGGCACAGGCCGCCCACACCATCATGCGGGTGACTGCTTGCATCAAATCGAGATCGTCCCAAAACGCTTGCATACCAAACTACCTTGTTTATTTATTCCGCTCAGGCGTGCGCTGCACATGCAGGCGCGCATCGGCCAAAATCGTCAAAACCAAATCTTCGTAACTCATACCTGTCGCACGCGCCGCCATCGGCACCAGCGAGTGATCGGTCATGCCAGGAGCGGTATTCATTTCCAACAAAAACGGCTCTTGGTCGCTGTCACGAATCAATACTTCCCCACGTCCCCAGCCCGCACAACCCAATGCGCGGTACGCCTGTACAAACATGCTTTGAATGCGCTGCGTCAAAGCATCCGGTAGCTCTGCCGGACACACGTACTGTGTATCGTTCGATAAATATTTGTGTTCAAAATCGTAGTTGCCATTCGGCGCTTTGATCTCCACCAGTGGCAAGGCATGCGCGCCGCTGCTCGAACCCAATATCGCGCAGGTCACTTCGCGTCCTTCAATGCATTGCTCAATCAAAGCGTGCGTGTCGTAGCGCCATGCCAATTCACACGCGGCCTGCAGTTGATCGGCAGTAGAAACTTTGCCCGCGCCGACAGTAGAACCTTCGAGTGGCGGTTTGACAAACAGCGGCAAACCCAGTTGCGCCACAATCGCGTCCGTGTCCACCTGTTCGCCACGCGCAAGCACCACGTATTTCGGCGTTTGCAAACCGTGTTGCAACCAAATTTGCTTGGTGCGTACCTTGTCCATCGCCAAGCTGCTGGCTAACACCCCACTGCCGGTGTACGGAATGCCGAGCAATTCCAGCGCGCCTTGCACCGTGCCATCTTCGCCAAAGCGACCATGCAAAATAATGAACGCACGGTCAAAACCTTCACGTTTCAGGTCAAACAGCTCACGCTCTTTGGTATCGAACAAATGCGCGTCCACGCCCTGTTTCACCAGCGCCGCGTGCACCATCGTGCCCGATTTGATCGACACTTCGCGCTCGGCGGAAATCCCGCCGTACAGCACCGCTACTTTGCCCAGTTGTTTCACGTCGATATTCATCATGTCCCCAATCTCACGCCTGACCCAATAATTCCACGACTTTTGCCGCCACACCACCGATCGAACCTGCACCCATGGTAATTACGATGTCACCGTTCTGCACATAGTCGGCAATCGCCTGCGGCATCTGCGCCACCTGCTCAACAAATATCGGCTCGACCTTACCCGCGACACGCAAAGCGCGTGTCAATGCACGACCATCCGCCGCAACAATCGCCGGTTCGCCTGCCGAATACACTTCACTCAACAGCACGCCATCCGCGCCCGAGAGCACACGCACAAAATCCTCAAAGCAGTCGCGCGTGCGGGTGTAGCGGTGCGGCTGGAATGCCAGCACGATGCGCTGATTCGGAAACGCACCACGCGCCGCGCTCAAGGTCGCCGCCATTTCCACCGGATGATGACCGTAGTCGTCAATCAGGGTGAACTCACCACCGCCTCGTTGCTCAGGTACTTTCACCTGACCGTAGCGCTGAAAACGACGACCCACGCCATTGAACTCCGCTAAAGCTTTCAAAATCGCCGCGTCATCCACATCCACCTCGGTACCGACAGCGATCGCCGCGAGCGCGTTGCGCACATTGTGTAAACCCGGCAAATTCAGCGTCACATCCAACACCGGCAACTCTTCGCCAAAGCCCGTGCGGCTGACTTTGAAGCGCATTTTGCCGTGCGCATCAACCACGTCATACGCGCGCACCTGTGCGTCCTCGCTCAAGCCATAGGTAATCACCGTTTTTTGTAAATTCGGTACGATTTCGCGCACATTCGCATCATCAATACACACCACCGCCGCGCCGTAGAACGGAATGCTGCGGGTAAACGCCACAAACGCGTCTTTCAGTTTGTTAAAGTCGTGCCCATAGGTGTCCATGTGGTCTTGGTCAATATTGGTAATCACCGCAATCACCACCGACAAATGCAGGAACGACGCATCGGATTCATCCGCTTCAGCCACGATGTAGTCACCTTGCCCCAAACGCGCATTCACGCCCGCGCTGGTCAATTTGCCACCGATCACGAAGGTCGGATCCAAACCACCCTCACCCATCACACTGGCAACCAATGAGGTCGTGGTGGTTTTACCATGCGTGCCGGCAATGCCGACCCCATGACGAAAACGCATCAACTCTGCCAACATCACCGCACGCGGCACGATCGGAATCTTGCGTTCACGCGCCGCGACCAATTCAGGGTTGTCCTCAGAAATCGCGGTGGACACCACCAATACATTGCTGTTTTGCACATTCTCTGCCGCGTGCCCCAGGTACACCGTCGCACCCAGACTGCGCAGGCGTTTCACATTCGCACTCTCAACCGCGTCCGAGCCGGACACCCGATAGCCCAAATTCAAAAGCACCTCGGCGATGCCGCTCATACCCGCGCCACCAATGCCGACAAAATGAATGTTTTTGATGTTATGTTTCATTTTTTGCTTTCAGTTCAAATTTTATAAATCCCGCACACCGGCGACCTGCAAACACACTTTGGCCACATCCGCCGTTGCATTCGGCTTGGCCACCGTGCGTGCATTCGCCGCTTGTTGGCTCAGTTGTTCGCGGTTCAAACCGCGCAACAGCTCCGCCAAATGCGCCGGTGTCAATTGCGTTTGCGGCAACAATTGCCCCGCACCCGCATCCACCAATAATTGTGCGTTCGAGGTTTGGTGGTCATCGACCGCCGCCGGAAACGGCACCATGATGCTCGCCACGCCCGCCGCGGCCAATTCGGATACCGTCATCGCGCCCGCGCGGCAAATCAACACGTCCGAATCAGCGTACAAAGCCGCCATATCGTCCACGAACGGCACGCATTGCGCCTGTACACCAGCCTCTTGATAATTGCGACGCAGCGCATCAATCAACTTTTCACCCGCCTGATGCACCACTTCGGGACGCTCGTTGTCACTCAACAACGCCAGTGCTTTCGGCACATTTTCGTTCAAAGCCTGCGCGCCCAAGCTGCCGCCGATCACCGCCAATTTCAATGCGCCTGAGCGCGTGGCAAAACGTTCTTGCGGTGCGGGCAAATCAGCAATCACGCTTTTCACCGGATTACCAACCCATTCGCCATCCTCAAACACGTTTGGAAAACCGGTCAGTACGCGAGCCGCCATCTTGGCCAACAATTTATTCGACATACCCGCGATGGAGTTTTGCTCATGCAACACAATCGGAATACCGGTTAATTTCGCGGTCAAGCCACCCGGCACGGTGATGTAACCGCCCATGCCGAGCACCACATGCGGACGCACTTTTTGCAACACTTTGCGCGTCTGTACAATCGCTTTGAGTAGGCGAAATGGCGCCAGAGCCAAAGTTTTCACACCCTTGCCGCGCACACCGCTGAAATCCACACTATTAAATTCATAGCCGTATTTCGGCACGAGACGCGCCTCCATCGAATCCGCCGCACCACCGAGCCATGACACTTTGTGCCCCGCATCTACCAAAGCCTGCGCCACCGCCAGCCCCGGCATGATGTGACCACCGGTGCCACCGGCCATAATCAAAACGGTCCGAGGTCGTTGTGTTTTATTCGTGTTACTCATACCGGTTCTCCACGTTTCAAGCGGCGGTTTTCATAGTCCACACGCAAAACAAACGCCATCGCCAAGCAGTTGAACAGCAAAGCACTGCCACCATAGCTGATAAACGGCAAAGTCAGACCCTTGGTCGGCAACATCCCCATATTCACACCCATATTGATAAATCCTTGCACACCCAGCCAAATACCCACGCCTTGCGTGGCCAGCGCTTGAAAATTGCGCTCAAACGCCATGGACTCGCGTGCCACCATAAAAATTCGTCGTACCAACACCACAAACGCCAAAATCACCACCCAAACGCCGAGCAAGCCGAACTCTTCGCCGACCACCGCCATAATAAAATCGGTATGCGCTTCGGGCAGATAAAACATTTTTTGCACTGAGCTGCCCAAACCTTGTCCCCACAACTCACCACGGCCAAAGGCGATCAAGGACTGGGTCAACTGATACGCGCCGTTTTGCGCGTTCTCATCTTTCCAAGGATCCAAATATGCAAAAATCCGTCTCGCACGCCACGGCGTCACGATCACCAGCGCTGCAAACGCAGCCACCATGCTGGCAAACAAGGCGCCGAACACTTTAAAATTCACACCGCCCAAGAAAATCACACCCATGGTAATCACCGCGATCACCATCAACGCGCCCATGTCCGGCTCCAACAGCAACAGAATCGACACCAAGCCAAGCACCACGATCATCGGCAACACGCCTTTGTTGAACACGCGCAGATCTTGGTTTTTGCGCACGCAATAATCCGCCACATAAATACACGCCGCCAATTTCATCATCTCGGACGGCTGAAAATTCATAAAGCCCAAAGGCAACCAGCGCCGCGCACCATTCACACGCAAACCCACATGCGGAATCAGCACGATAATCAATAAAAACAGCGCGATCAAAAACATCACCGGCGCGAGTTTTTGCCAATTGTCACTGCTGACGTTGAATGCAAAAATCGCCACGCTAAAGCCCACCGTCAAGCTCAAACCATGCCGAATAAAAAAGTGGTAGCGCGAATAATTGTGAAACTTCGGCGAATCCGGCAAAGCGATACTGGCCGAATACACCATAATCAAACCGAAAAACATCAACAAAATCGGAATCCACAGCAGCACCGGATCAACCTCTTGCCAAGCCTGCGCGCGCAAACGGCGAACGCGGCGTTCATAGCCGTCATTCCTTTGCTCTGCTCGTCGCTCCAAGCCCAACACATCCAATATTCGCATAATGCCCGTTATCCCTACACTCAAATAAAATGAATCAGTCTTAAATCACGGTAAAGTAGTTGTTTACTTTTACCGTATCGGTTTATATCTGACCGCAATCTTGCGCCCATTCGCGCACCGTGCTGACAAACACCTCAGCGCGGTGTGCGTAATTTTTAAACATATCCAAGCTCGCACACGCCGGTGACAACAACACCGCCTGACCGCTCTGCGCGTTCTGCGCCGCATGCAGCGTGGCGGACTCGAGCGTATCGAATGATTGCATCGCCACGCCGGTGCCTTGCCATGCCTGCGCGATGGTATCGGCGTCTTTACCAATCAAACACACGAAGCGCACATGCGCTTTCACCGCATCCGTCATCGGCGTGAAATCCTGCCCTTTGCCGTCGCCTCCTGCGATCAATACAATCGGCTGCCCCAATCCTTCAATCGCCGCCAACGTCGCGCCGACATTCGTTCCTTTGGAATCGTCGTAAAAATCCACGCCATTCACGTTTTGAATCCACTGCACGCGGTGCGGCTCGCCCACATAATCGCGCAGACCGTGCAGCAATTTCGCCAGCGGCAAATCAATCGCGCGGCACAGTGCCAGCGCGGCCAAGGCATTCATCGCATTGTGACGACCGCGAATGCGCAGGGCATCGGTTGGCATCAAGCGTTGCACGCTAATCGGTGCGACGACTTCCGCCTGACCGCGTTTTTTCTTCTCAACGCCGCTCTCATCCGCCACTGCCACACTGAGCCATTCCATCGTCGCCGCGCTGTGGTTGCCTTCGCGCCACAGACCATATTGACCCACGGCAGTCGGCACGCTCACGCCAAAACTCAGCACGCGCGAATTTGGCTTGGCCATCGCATTCACGGCGGCATCATCACGGTTGAGCACCTGCACGGTGTCCGCACCGAAAACCTGCGCTTTGGCCTGCGTGTATTCCACCATATCGACATGCCAATCCAAATGATCTTGCGACAGATTCAGCACTGTCGCCGCATCTGGGTTAAAGCCGATGGCATTGCTTTGCGCAAATTGCAATTGGAAGCTGGACAACTCCAGCACCCACACCTGCGGCAGCGCATCCTGCTCCAGTGCACCACACAGCGCATCCAACATCGACGGACTGATATTGCCCGCCGCCAGCACGCTCACACCTGCCGCCTCACACAGATGGCGGGTCAATGAGGTCACGGTGGTTTTGCCATTGGTGCCGGTCACCGCCAATACTTTCGGCTTGTAACCGTTATAGCCGTTATGCGCGTGCAACTCGCTCAATGCGCGGCTAAACACCGCCAATTCACCCAATACCGCGATACCACGCGCATTCGCCTGCTCAATAATCGTTTTGAGCGGCTCGGCGTGCGGACTCAAGCCCGGACTGAGCAGCACTTCGCTCACGCCATCTAAATAGTCTGCTGAAAAATCACCGCAATGCACGGTCACATCGGGATAGCGTTGCGTGAACGCAGGCAAAGCCGCCGGTGATTGGCGCGAGTCGTACACAGACACAGGCGTGGACGAACGCGTCGCGTAGCGCACCATCGCTACGCCCGACTCGCCCAAACCGATTACCAACTGCTTTTGTGTCATTGCCTGATATCCCACATTCAATTAACGAAGTTTCAAACTGGCCAAACCGATCAGCACCAACATCATGGTGATAATCCAAAAGCGCACCACGACTTGCGTTTCGCGCCAACCTTTTTGCTCAAAGTGATGGTGCAGCGGCGCCATCAATAAAATTCGTTTACCCACGCCATAACGTTTTTTGGTGTACTTGAAATAAACCACCTGCAAGGCCACCGACAACGTTTCCACCACGAACACACCGCCCATGATGAACAGCACCAATTCCTGACGCACGATCACGGCGATCGTACCCAGTGCGCCGCCGAGCGCCAACGCGCCCACGTCGCCCATAAATACCTGCGCCGGATAAGCGTTGAACCACAAAAAGGCCAAACCCGCACCCGCCATTGCCGCGCAGAACACCAGCACTTCGCCCGCACCTTTGATGTGCGGCAGGAGCAGATAACGCGAGTAATTGAAGTTGCCTTCCACATAGGCAAAAATCCCCAACGCCACGCCCACCATCACGGTCGGCATAATCGCCAAACCATCCAAGCCATCGGTCAGGTTGACCGCATTACTCGTCCCCACAATCACGAAGTAGGACAAAATCATGAAGCCGAATACGCCCAGCGGCATACTCACGGTTTTGAAAAACGGCACGATCAAGTCAGCTTTGTTCGGCAGCGGCATGGTCATACCGCTTTTGAGCCATTCCCAAAACAGACCGAAGGTTTGCAGCTCCGAACCCGCAGACACCGAAAACGCCAAACCCACCGCCGCAATCACGCCGATGATGGTTTGCCACATATATTTTTCGCGGCTGGGCATACCGTTCGGGTCGCGGTTCACGATTTTGCGGTAATCATCCGCCCAACCGACCCAGCCAAAGCCCATGGTCACCAGCATCAAAATCCAGATAAAGCGGTTGGACAAATCCGCCCACAACAGCACAGAAATACCAATCGCGATCAAAATCAAGACACCGCCCATGGTCGGTGTACCCTGCTTGACCAAATGCGTTTGCGGCCCGTCGGTACGCACCGCTTGACCAAACTTCATCTCCGCCAGACGACGAATCACGCGCGGCCCTGCCACCCAACCGATAATCAAGGCCGTGCCCATCGCCAGCAATGCACGCAAAGTCAGATAATTGAACACAGCGAAAAAGCGCAGTTCCGGTGACAATTGTGAGAGCCATTTGGCCAATTCCAGTAGCATGTGTGTTCCTTTTCAAACTTTATTGTTCTGTTGTTTCCGGTACGCCGCTTGCCTGAGCCGCCTGCGCTTGATTCATTTCGAGCAGTGCATCCACCACGCGTTCCATGCCCATAAAGCGCGAACCTTTGACCAAAATGGTGTTCGCGCCACCCTGAATGTGCGCGCGCACCACATCGGCCATCGCCGTCACATCATTAAAATGTTGCGCGCCAACGCCAAACGCCTGCGTCGCCTGACGCATCATCTCGCCTGTTGCCAGCAGCACATTCACGCCGCATTGCGCCGCATGTGCGCCAATCTCCGCGTGAAAGGCATCGCCGTCGTCGCCGACTTCGCCCATATCGCCGAGTACCAAAATTTTGCGCCCCGCTGCATTGGCCAGCACGTCAA
>CAZCYS010000002.1:37522-40865 GCA_964502825.1 uncultured Hydromonas sp.
GCCAAAGCGTTGTGAACATTGTGCACGCCCGGAATATTGATCTGCGTGGTGCATTGCCCCATCGGCGTGATCAACTGCACGGTCGAGGCGTACAGGCCCAATTCGTAGCGCGCGCTATACGCCGCGTGCGCCGCCGGATTCAGGCTAAATTCATGTGTCGCAACACCACGCGCCTGTGCGCGCTCGCGCCAGATCGCCGCGTAGGTATCATCAGCAGGGAAGACCACCGCTCCGCCATCCGTCACGCTGTCAATCACATCGGCGTGCTCGTAGGCAACGGCTTCGACGGTTTGCATGAATTCTTGGTGCTCGCGTTGGGCATTGTTGATGACTGCCACGGTCGGCGCAACGACCGGTGCCAATTGCGCGGTCTCGCCCGGATGATTCATACCCAATTCAATCACCGCCGCACGGTGGGTTTTTTTCATTTCCAACAAGGTCAGCGGCAAGCCAATATCATTGTTCAGATTGCCGCGCGTGGCCAAATAGGCGTCGTCAAATGCCGCACGCATGATCGCGGACAGCATTTCTTTCACCGTGGTTTTGCCGTTGCTGCCCGTCACAACAGCCACTGGCACGTCAAACTGTGAGCGCCAGCTTTTCGCCAAATCCTGCAAGGCCTGATGCGTGTTGTCCACCACGATGTGCGGAATCGCAAAGCCTTCCGGCACACGCTCGGCCAACACTGCGGCGACTTGCCCCGGCTGTAATTTCGGCAAAAAGTCGTGTGCATCGAAACGCTCGCCTTTAAGCGCAATCAATAAATCGGTCGGCTGCATGGTGCGCGTGTCAATCGAAACACGCTTGAAGGAAACCGTTTGTCCGTTGATTTCGCAAGAACCCATAGTGTCTTCAGCGCTGCCTTCAGAGGTAACGGCAATGTCGTTGTTATCCGTTGTTTCGCTTACCGTTTGATTGGTCGCCATTGTTTGCCACAAAGCCAGCGCCTGCTCGGCCTGCACCAAATCCGAATACGGATGCTTCACGCCCTGCACGTCTTGGTACGGCTCGTGTCCTTTGCCTGCGATCAAAATCACATCGGATGCCGCGGCCTGCTCCACCGTGCGATTGATCGCGCTCGGTCGATGCACTTCAGCGCGTACCTGCTCGTTCTGCGTCATGCCCGCCAAGATATCGCGCACGATCTGATCGGGGTCTTCGGTGCGCGGATTGTCCGAGGTCACGACGACGCGGTCGGCAATTTTCTGCGCAATTGCGCCCATTTGCGGCCGCTTGCCCGGGTCGCGATCACCACCGCAGCCAAAAACACAGGTCAACTGGCCACCACGTTGATGGGCAATCGGCAGCAGCGCGGTCAAAGTTTTTTCCAAGGCATCCGGTGTGTGCGCAAAATCGACCACGACCAGCGGCTGACCGTCACCACCAAAACGCTGCATGCGTCCAGGTGCTGCCGCAATATCGGCGCAATCGGCCACACATTCAGCGACATTCAAGCCCAAGCCCATGCACACGCCCAACACGCCGAGCGTATTCATGACATTGAACTCGCCAACCAAACGCGAACGAACGCGATGCGTCATACCATCGACATTCAAGGTGAATTGGGTCAATGCGCCGGATTGATCGATCTCGCTGGCTTGTAAATAATGTTTCACGCCATTGGGCTGCGGGTTCAAGCCGTAGCCAATCACAGTCACACCGCATTGCTCGGCGATTTGCGCATAGCGCAGGCCTGCTTCGTCATCGGTATTGATGACTGCGGTTTTGAGCGTACTCCATGTGAACAGACGCGCTTTGGCGGCTTCGTAGCTCGCCATATCGCCGTGGTAGTCCAAATGGTCGCGCGACAGATTGGTAAACAGCGCAATTTCATACGCAACGCCATTCACACGCCCTTGTTCCAAAGCGTGCGAGGACACTTCCATCGCCATGGCTTTAGCGCCTTGTGTGCGCATGTCGGCGAGGTAGCGGTGTACTTCAATCGCAGGCGGCGTGGTGAAGCCGGTTTCCTGCATCGCATCAGGGAAACCAACACCCAGCGTGCCCATAATGCCGCACGGCAGATGGTGTTTGGCCAAAATCTGAGCGAGCCATTGCGCGCTGGAGGTTTTGCCATTGGTGCCGGTGATTGCGATCATGCGCATGGTGTCCGATGGCTTGCCATAGTAGCTGTGGGCAATGTGCCCCGCTAAAATATTGAGCTGCGGTACGACGCGCGCCGGAATCGTGAGCGGCGGCATGGTTTTGCCTTCTTGCCACAGCACGGCGCCTGCGCCGTTTTGCACCGCCGCGTCCACATAAGTGCGTCCGTCGTGTTTGTCGCTGTTCGGTGAGAGCGGATCAAACGGGTAGGCAACGAAGGCATCACCCGACTCGATCTTGCGACTGTCGCTGGACAGGTGTTTTTTCTGCTGTGCATAGCTGCCCAAGGCCGATAAAACCTGTGTTAGTACGGTCGCTTGCAGTGCGCTGAGTTGATTGGCTCGGGTATTCATGGTTTGGGTTTTCATTACATGGCCTCCTCGATGCCGCCGTCTTGATTGATCGAGGTTTTATACGGCGCGTCCGGTGTGACCGACAAAGTACGCAAGGTTTCCGACACAATTTGGCTGAAAATCGGCGCGGCGACCACACCACCGTAGTGGCCGTTCGCCGTCGGATCATCCACCATCACCGCCACGACAATGCGCGGCTCGCCCACTGGCGCGAGACCGGCAAAGGTCGCAACGTATTTATTTTTGTTGTAGCCATTGCCCTCGACTTTATAAGCCGTGCCGGTTTTACCCGCGACGGTGTAGCCGATGACCTGTGCGCGCGGCGCCGTACCACCCGGCTCGGTCGCCATGTGCATCATGGTGCGCATTTCTTTGGCGGTTTGCGCGGAGAAAATCCGCTGACCGGGCACCGGATCTGGGTTGTCGCGCTTGATCAAAGTCAAATCGATGATTTCGCCATCACGTGCAAACACGGTGTAAGCGTGCGTTAACTGCAACAGTGAAATGGCAATCCCGTGACCGTAGGACATGGTGGCTTGCTCAATCGGTTGCCAATTTTTGTAAGGACGTACCAAACCGGCAGCCACGCCAGGAAAACCAATTTTGTATGGTTTGCCAAAGCCCAACACCGTGAAACTATCCCACATCTCTTTAGGCTCAAGCATGAAGGCGATTTTGCTCGTACCAATATTTGAGGATTTTTGAATCACTTGCTGCACTGTCAACGTACCGTTGGCGTGCGAGTCGCTGATGGTCGCATCGCCAATGGTCATTTTGCCGCCACCGGTGGCAATCATGGTTTGCGGCTTGACTTTGCCTTTTTCCAGCGCAAGCGCAACGGTAAACGGTTTGAGCGTTGAGCCTGGCTCAAAAATATCGGTCACGGC
>CAZCYS010000003.1:0-7936 GCA_964502825.1 uncultured Hydromonas sp.
CCCTTGCAGGCGTGGGCATCCGATCATGGGCAGGAGATTCGCATCGTGCGTAACGGTTCGCGCGGCATGCTCTGGCTGGAGCCGCTGATTGAGGTGGAAACCGAGCGCGGACGCGTGGGCTATGCCGGTGCGTCGGCGGATACCTTGCCACAATGGTTGGCGGCGGGTTTGCTCGAAGGTGCGCCGTTGGATAGCTCGATTGGTGTGGTGGATGAGCACCCGTATTTGAGCGGGCAGGAGCGTTTGACCTTTGCGCGCATCGGATTGACCGATCCGCTGAGTTTGGATGATTATGAGGCGCATGGCGGCTGGGTGGGTTTGCGACGGGCTTTGGACATGGATTCGGCGGCGATGGTGCAAACGGTGCTGGATTCGGGATTGCGCGGTCGCGGCGGTGCGGCGTTTCCGGCGGGGATTAAGTGGCAAACGGTGCTGGCGCAGAATGCGGCGCAAAAATATGTGGTGTGCAATGCCGATGAGGGTGACTCGGGCACGTTTTCCGACCGTTTGCTGATGGAATCCGATCCGTATACCTTGATTGAGGGGATGGTGATTGCGGGTTTGGCCGTACAGGCGACGCAGGGCTTTATTTATGTGCGTGCCGAATACCCGCATTCGATTGCGGTATTGCAAACGGCGATTGAGCGGGCGCAAGCGGCGGGCTGGTTGGGCGAACGCATACAGGGTTCAGCGCAGACCTTTCATTTGAGCGTGCGCGAGGCGGCGGGTGCGTACATCTGCGGCGAGGAAACTGCCTTGCTGGAAAGTATTGAGGGCAAACGCGGCATCGTGCGCGCGAAACCGCCATTACCCGCGATAGAAGGGCTGTTTGGCCGGCCCACGGTGATTAACAATGCGATTACCTTGGCCAGTGTGCCGCTGATTTTTGCGAAGGGCGCTGCGTTTTACCGTGATTACGGTTTGGGGCGCTCGCTCGGAACCTTGCCGTTTCAGTTGGCGGGCAATGTGCGTCAAGGTGGTTTGGTGGAAAAGGCCTTTGGCATTACCTTGCGCCAATTGGTGATGGATTTTGGTGGCGGTACGGCTTCGGGGCGTCCGGTCAAGGCGATTCAGGTCGGCGGGCCGTTGGGCAGTTATGTCCCCGAAGCGCACTGGGACGTGCCGATGGACTACGAACAATACGCGCAAATGGGCGCGGTGATCGGGCACGGCGGTATTGTGGTGCATGACGATACCGCGAATATGCGTGATTTGGCGCGCTATGCCATGGAGTTTTGTGCGATCGAATCATGCGGTAAATGCACGCCGTGTCGAATCGGCTCGGTGCGTGGGGTTGAGGTGATTGACCGTTTTGTCAGCGCTCCCGAACAGACCGATGCACACGAGGCATTGCTGCGTGATTTGTGCGACACGATGGTGGGTGCCTCGATGTGCGCGATGGGCAGCATGACGCCGAATCCGGTGCTGTCGGCGTTGAATTACTATCCCAACGATTTTCAAGTGAAACCGCATGAATCGGCGGTGAAAGGCACGGCATGAATATCATTGAAATCGATCGCGGTACGCCTGAGCGCCACAGCGCCGATAGGGTGACGCTGACCATCGACGGGCAAAGCATCAGCGTACCTGCGGGCACATCCATCATGCGTGCGGCTTCGTTGCTTGATAAGCAGATTCCGAAATTGTGCGCGACTGACTCGCTGGAACCGTTTGGCTCGTGTCGCATGTGTTTGGTGGAAATCGCCGGACGGCGCGGTTATCCCGCCTCGTGCACCACGCCGGTGGAAGCGGGCATGCAGGTGAAAACGCAGAGCGAGGCGCTGCACAAACTGCGGCGCAATGTGATGGAACTGTATATTTCCGACCATCCGCTTGACTGTTTGACCTGTGCGGCCAATGGCAATTGCGAATTGCAAACGGTCGCCGGTATCACCGGCCTGCGCGAAGTGCGCTATGGCTTTGCCGGAGACAATCATTTTGATGCGACGCACGCCGCGCCGAAAGACGAATCCAATCCCTATTTCACCTACGATCCGTCCAAATGTATCGTGTGTAACCGCTGCGTGCGCGCGTGCGAGCAAACGCAGGGCACATTTGCCCTGACCATAGACGGGCGCGGTTTTGCCTCACGGGTGACGGCGGGGCAAAAACAGGATTTTCTCGATTCGGATTGTGTCAGTTGCGGCGCGTGTGTGGATGCCTGCCCGACGGCCACTTTGACGGAAAAAAGCATTATCCAATGGGGTCAAGCCGAGCGCAGCGTTATCACCACCTGCGCTTACTGCGGCGTGGGCTGTAATTTTAAGGCCGAGATCAAAGGCGAGCAAGTGGTGCGCATGACGCCGTGGAAAGAGGGCAAGGCAAATGAAGGTCATGCCTGCGTCAAAGGGCGTTTTGCCTGGGGCTACGCCACACACCCAGACCGCGTGACCCAGCCGATGATCCGCGCGAGCATTCACGAACCGTGGCAAGAGGTTTCATGGGACACGGCGATTGCCTATGTGGTGGATAAATTCAGCGCGATTCAAGCGCAATACGGTAAAAATGCACTCGGCGGGATTACCTCTTCGCGTTGCACCAATGAGGAAACCTATTTGGTGCAAAAATTCATGCGCGCTGTGCTCGGGACGAACAACGTCGATACCTGCGCGCGCGTGTGCCATTCGCCGACCGGCTACGGCTTGGGTCAGGCGTTTGGCACCTCGGCAGGGACGCAAACCTTCAAATCGGTTGAGTACGCCGACGTCATTGTGGTCATTGGGGCGAATCCGACCGATGCGCATCCCGTGTTTGGCTCGCGCTTGAAAAAGCGTCTGCGCCAAGGCGCACGCCTGATCGTGATTGACCCGCGTGAAATTGATTTGGTTCAATCGCCGCAGATCAAGGCTGAACACCACATTCAACTACGACCGGGGACAAATGTCGCGGTGATCAATGCTTTGGCACACGTCATTGTGACCGAAGGCTTGTACGATCGCGCGTTTGTGGCGCAGCGCTGTGACACCGCATCGTTCGAGTTCTGGAAAAAGTTCATCAGCCACGCGGACAATTCCCCCGAAGCCGTCGCGGACATCACGGGCGTGCCCGCCGAAACCCTGCGCCAAGCTGCACGTTTGTACGCCACCGGTGGTAATGCGGCGATCTACTACGGGCTGGGTGTGACCGAACACGCGCAGGGCTCGACTGCGGTCATGGGCATCGCGAATTTGGCCATGCTCACCGGCAATATTGGGCGCGAGGGCGTGGGCGTGAATCCCTTGCGCGGACAAAACAATGTGCAAGGCTCCTGCGATATGGGTTCGTTCCCACATGAGTTTCCGGGCTATCGCCATGTGTCCAACGACGCGGTGCGCGCGCAGTTTGAGGCCGAGTGGGGCTGCTCACTCGACGCGCAGCCGGGTTTGCGCATTCCAAACATGCTCGATGCCGCGCTGGCGGGGCAGTTCAAAGGCATGTATTGCCAAGGCGAAGACATCGTTCAGTCCGATCCGAATACCCTGCACGTCACCAGTGCCTTGTCGCAGCTTGATTGCTTGGTGGTGCAGGATATTTTCCTCAATGAAACTGCCAAATATGCCCATGTGTTTTTACCGGGCAGCAGCTTTTTGGAAAAAGACGGCACGTTTACCAATGCCGAGCGGCGCATCAACCGCGTGCGCAAGATCATGACGCCGCTGGGCCAATACGCCGACTGGGAAGCGACGCAAAAACTCGCGCAAGCTTTTGGCTACCCGATGAATTACGCGCACCCGAGCGAAATCATGGACGAAATTGCGCGCCTGACGCCGACTTTTGCGGGCGTGAGCTACGCCAAACTCGATGAATACGGCAGTTTGCAATGGCCGTGCAACGACAGCACGCCCGTCACCGGTATGGACATCATGCACACGGAGACCTTCGCGCGCGGCTTGGGGCGGTTCTTGGTCACGCAGTATGTACCGACCGACGAAAAAGTCACGCCGAAGTTCCCGCTGCTGCTCACCACCGGGCGGATTTTGTCGCAATACAACGTCGGCGCACAGACTCGCCGTACCGCCAACAGCGTTTGGCATGAGCAGGATTGGCTGGACATTCACCCCGAGGATGCGAAAGAGCGCGGCATTGCCAATGGCGACTGGGTGCGCGTGCACAGCCGCGCGGGGCAGACGTTGTTGCAGGCGAATGTGTCCGAGCGCGTCCAGCCGGGCGTGGTGTACACCACATTCCACTTCCCCGAGTCAGGTGCGAACGTGGTCACGACCGATAATTCGGATTGGGCGACCAATTGTCCTGAATACAAAGTGACGGCGGTGCAAGTGCAGCGTGAGAACGATACGACCATGTGGCCTGCTGCATGGCCTGCCGCGAGACAGGAGTTCGAGGCGATGCAGCAGCGTTTCTGGCAACAACGCCAATCCTTATCCAAAAAGACGGCAAAATCATAAGAGAATGGCGAAATAGCGAGTGCATCAACATGAGACAACAGAGCGATCATCATGAATACGATGGCAATGAATGCGCTGGCAAGGGATGCACTGATGACGGAGCGCGTCAACTTGCCGACCGCGCCGTGGTCAAAGGCACAGTCAGACCGATTCGCGCGGGACAAGTGCAGGATGAACTGCCCGATGTATTGGCCTGCGAAGTACCCGTCGCGTTGGAAATCAACGGTATTTCGCACGCCGTGATGATGACCACGCCGAGCGATTTGGCCGAGTTTGCTTTGGGTTTTGCCTACACCGAAGGGCTGATTGAGCGACGCGCCGATGTGTATGACATTGAAATTGAACCGCAGGGTCATGGTGCGGCGATCATCGTGCGCATGACCGTGAGCAGTGCTTGCTTTGCGCAGCTAAAAGCGGCGCGGCGTACCTTGCTCGGGCGCACCGGTTGCGGTCTGTGCGGCGTGGATTCGCTGGCGTATTTTGAGCAGCAACCGGCAGCTAATCCAAACCGCGAGGCTTCACGCTTAGACATCGGGCTGCTGGACGCGGTGCTGGCGCGGTTTGAACGGCTGCAAATCATGCGCAATCAGACAGGGACGACCCACGCAGCGGCGTGGGTGAATTGGCAAGGTGAGGTGGTGCTGTTACGTGAAGACGTCGGGCGGCACAATGCCTTGGACAAACTCATCGGGGCGCTGCTCGATAGAGATGCTCATCCGAGCGATGGATTCGTATTGGTCAGTAGCCGTGCGAGCTATGAAATGGTACAAAAAACCTTGCGTTGGGGCGCAGGTTGTTTGGTTTCCGTGTCCGCCGCTACCGCCAAAGCGGTTGAGTGGGCGCACCGGCATCAATTGCAATTGATCGGTTTTGCCCGACCCGGGCGCGCGGTGTGGTACACGGACGTTTTGCATCAAACGATTTTGAAGGAATAGCGATGAATTCTGCGATAAATACTGTAATAAATACTGCGATCAATACCACCACCGAACAGCGTGCAGAGGGCGCACAGTTGATCAAAATGGCCAATCAAATCGGCCAGTTTTTCGAGGCGAACGGCGCACCCGAGGAAATGGGGCAACAGGCGCTGGCGCACATCGAGGCTTTTTGGGCGCCCATGATGCGTGCGCAGATGAAAACGTTATTGCAAGCAGGCCATGTGCAGGGACTGAGTCCCTTCATGCAGGCCGCATTTATGCGGGCGGGTTGGGACAAACCGTAAACCTTAAAATTAGCAAAAATGAGGATAAGTAATCTATTTTGCACAGTCATCAAATACAGATCAAAGTTTTGAATCCGGCGTGTAAAAAGGGAGAAATTGCCTATAACTTTATCTGAAACAGGTATATCCTGCGTATAGCACTATCTTCATTCATCTAATAACAAAGGAGTGTTTTATGCGTCACACATTCATGTTTCGTTCAGCATTGATTGCCGCTTTATTGGCGGTATGTACCGTGGCTTCGGCCAAAGGGCCGAAAGTGCCATACACCCATCCCGGCATGACCGAAAACGACCGTACTCACGAAAATGCGGTGAACTGGGTTTCGGTGGCGGATATTGAAAAAAGCCTGCAAGGTAAACGCAAAATGACCGTGGGCTTTGATATTGACGACACGGCATTGGTCTCCAGCCAATGCTTTTACTACGGTAAAAACAAATACTCGCCGACCAACTACGACTATTTGTACAATCAAGAATTTTGGGACTATGTTGCAGATGGCTGTGATCTGAGCTCGATTCCGAAAGAATCAGCAAAAAAACTCATTGATATGCACGTTAAGCGTGGCGATCAAGTGGTGTTCATCACCGGTCGTACGCCGCACAGCAGCTATGATGGCAAATCGATGGATTCATTGTCTTTGCTGATGCAAAAGACATTTAACATCCCGAATATGAAACCAGTGATTTACACCCGCGATGAAGTGGTGAAACCGTATCAACACGATAAAAGCTACTACATCAAACAGGCCAACGTGAAGCTGTTTTACGGTGACTCGGACGGTGATATTTTGTCCGCACGTGAAGTCGGTGTCCGTGGCATTCGCGTCATTCGCTCTGCGGTCAGCACGAACCGACCTTTGCCGATGAACGGCGGCTATGGTGAGGAAGTCGTGCGTGATTCCTGGTATTGAGTTTGTTTTTGTCCTCGATTAACAGCCATTGGGTAGTCAATGGCTGTTTTCATTGATTGGTACGGGATGACAGTTATAATGCCCAAGTGCGCAGATATTTTTTGCGTCAATATGATTCAGTTAAAACCATTATCAGGCGAAGAATGACACAAATTTGGGTTGATGCCGACGCGTGTCCGCGTGCGGTCAAAGAGGTGATTTATCGCGCGGCACGGCGCACGCAGATTGTGACCACTTTGGTGGCGAATCAAATGTTGTTGACGCCACCATCGCCGTTCATCAAGGCAATTCAAGTGCCTGCGGGCATGGATGTGGCGGACAATGAAATTGTGTTACGTGTATCTCAGCAGGATTTGGTGATTACGGCGGACATTCCGCTGGCGGCACAAATCGTTGAGATGGATGCGCTGGCGCTCAATCCACGCGGCGAATGGTATACCCGCGAAAATGTACGCGCGCTGTTGTCGATGCGTGACTTTATGCAGCATTTGCGCGACTCAGGCACGCAAACCGGCGGTCCGGCGGCATTATCGGCTCGCGATGTACAGGCGTTTGCCAATGCTTTGGATGGTTGGCTGGCGAAACAACGCTGATAAAACAGCACTGATAAAGCGGCGCTGAAGCGCTGTTGCCAAAATAGTGTTTTACGGAGCGATTACTCACGGTAGTTGGGAAAAATGACCGGCATGAGGTGGTTCGGTAAAAAATAGCGCGAGAAACAACGCGAACTCGAACCGCCATGCACCAGATGCAGGCACAGTCCTTGCGTGTCGGGTGTGGTGATGACGGCGCATTGGTCTTTGAGTAGGGCTTTTGCAAAATACTCGTCCTCGCAAAAGCTCACCGGCTCGAATGGATGTTGCACGGCGGCAGCGCGTCGATACACATAAGAAAATCCGTAAAACACGATGAAATCCGCACCGATCTGCATTTTGTCATGAAAGATGACGTGTTCTATTTCTTCGCGGTTCAGCACATAGTGATGACCGGTTTTGGCGGTCAAATCCATGTAGCCGAAAAAATCCTGCTTGGGCGCGTATAGATAAAAAGCCGAGAGTTTGATCAAATCCGCTTGATTTTGTACTAAATGGCCGAGCATCACGCGCAGGTAGTCGGGCGCGTAGTGATCGTCATCGTCAAAATGCGCGATGTAGTCGTATTGCGCCCGCTCAATCATTTGATTGCGCTTTTCTCCGATGCTCAGCGGTACGCTGCTGTGCATATAGGTGATGCGCGGGTCGGTCTGTGCGGCTGCGATCATCCATGCATTGGGTGTGGGTGAGTCGTCAAACACCAGCCACTCCCAGTTGACTTCGCGTTGTCGGCAAATGCAGTCGTACAGCGCGGGCAGATAATGGCTGCGGTTGGCGGTTGGGGTGATGAGGGAAACGTTGGTCATGTCATGTCAATTTAGCT
>CAZCYS010000003.1:8036-35254 GCA_964502825.1 uncultured Hydromonas sp.
ACGTTTGCTGCGTTTTGCTGAGGGCGCGGTATTGCGTTTGGTAGTTCGCTAATTCAGATTGTGTATGAGCGATGAGTTTTTCAAGCAGAGGTTTGAGCTGCTGCGCACGGTTTTGACTAGGTGATGTCGAGAGCAAAATATGGGCGGGCGTGTCGGTTTCCTTGAGCCACTGCATCGGAATCCAGATGCGTTGATTGCTTAAATTGTGACCGATGTGGCGAATGTGATCGACCCACCACAGTGCACGACCGGCGGATTGAATCAGTTCGTCGGAAACTGGCGTATTGGCCAACATGAACCATAACCGCGCAAACTCACCGCCAATCGCATCTATGGTCGGCTGCAATTGCGCTAAATCTTCTACGCGGTTCAAATGATGCCAGTGCATATGGCCGTGCAGCAGCATTTGCAGAGCTTCGGCGTGCTTGTCCGACCAATCGGCCGCGTACAGGGCGCGCAGAGCCGGGTGCTCAATGGCTTTTGCAGGCTCGGCTTCCAGTTCGTGATGCCACCAATTGAGCGTGGTTACGGCCTGATGGTTGTCGGCGTAATTCGCAGCCTCGCGCCATTTGCGGTGTAGGGCGTACAGCCCGAGCAGCGATTGATACGCCGATTCGGGGGCTTTGTTCAGCGCATAGTACACACTGCTGGCTGAGTAGGGCTGCGGCTCGATGGTAAGAAGGGTTTCGGACATGGCTTCGCTGAAAAACTGTTTATTTGAACTGATTATTTGGATGGTGATGATTTTAACCGTTTCGGGCGCGGGGCGTTGGTCGAATGTTGGGCTGACCGTTGTTTGGGTTGTTGTGTTGTTCGCTGTGTTGGTCGTTGCACTGGACGACGTGGATTTTTGTGTGCTGCGGCGGTCGGTTTGATAGGGGCGGGATTGGGGTCAATCCAAACCCATTGTCCCAAAGTCAATGTTTGGGCCATTTCGGTATGTGACCACAGGCTGTAATCGCCGATGTGGGTGCGTATCAGGCGCAAGGTTGGCAGTCCGACGGCGGCGGTCATGCGACGCACTTGGCGATTGCGCCCCTCGGTCAGGGTGATTTGTAACCAATGCGTCGGGATACTTTTGCGCTCGCGGATGGGTGGATTGCGCACCCATAGCCACTCAGGTTCGCCGATGATCTGTACACCGCACGGCTGCGTCAGACCGTCGTTCAGCTCAACCCCTCGGCGCAGTTGTTCGCATGCGGCCTCGGATGGCGCGCCTTCAACCTGCACGCAATAGATTTTGGGCTTTTTGTGCATGGGGTGGCTGATTTGGTGCTGCAGGCGACCATCGTCGGTCAGCAATACCAAGCCTTCGGAGTCGGTATCCAAACGCCCGGCGGGATAAACGTTGGGTATGCGTACATGGTCTGCCAAGCTCGCGTGTTGCTCGTGCGGGGAGAATTGGCAGATCACGCCGAAGGGTTTATTGAGGAGTAGCAGCATAAATTACTTAAAATTTCATATTATAGAAAAACATTGTGTATGATGACAAAATAATTGGTATTTTGCTTGCAAATGGGGTGCAATGCAAAGCAAAATGGGGCATAATTCAGATTGATCACTCTTATACAAGACTAATCCCAACGATCGACGGACGAACACGAAATATGCGTGCTCCAAAAGTACCCACAAGGTAATGCGGTCATGTATGTTTTCCGATTCGAGATATATCCATCCAAATATAAAGGAGAGACCATGTATCAACATGTCAAAGTACCCGAAGGCGGCGCAAAAATTACCGTAAACTCAGATTATAGTTTGAATGTTCCCAATAATCCGATCATTCCGTACATCGAGGGTGACGGTACAGGCTTTGACATCACACCGGTCATGCTTAAAGTGGTGGATGCGGCAGTACAAAAAGCCTATAACGGCGAACGCAAAATCCACTGGATGGAAATTTACGCGGGTGAAAAATCGACCAAAATTTATGGTCCGGACGTATGGTTGCCAACCGAAACCATGGAAATTCTGCGTGATTACGTGGTGTCCATCAAAGGCCCTCTGACCACGCCAATCGGCGGCGGCATTCGCTCTTTGAACGTGGCTTTGCGCCAAGAGTTGGACTTGTACGTGTGCTTGCGTCCGGTTCAATACTTCACCGGCGTACCTTCGCCAGTGAAACACCCTGAAAAAATCGACATGGTGATTTTCCGTGAAAATTCCGAAGACATCTACGCCGGTGTTGAATGGGAAGCACAATCTGAAAAAGCGAAAAAGGTCATCAAATTCCTGACCGAAGAGATGGGCGTGACCAAAATCCGCTTCCCTGAAACCTCAGGTATTGGCGTGAAACCTGTTTCGATTGAAGGCACAACCCGTTTGGTGCGCAAAGCGATTCAGTACGCGATCGACAACAAACGCTCCAGCGTGACCTTGGTTCACAAAGGCAATATCATGAAGTTCACCGAAGGTCTGTTTGCTAAAACCGGCTACGAAGTGGCGCAAAAAGAATTCGGTGCGGAATACTTGGACGGTGGCCCGTGGATGGTCATCAAAGCACCGCACGGCGAAATCGTGATCAAAGACTCGATTGCCGACGCGTTCTTGCAACAAATCCTATTGCGTCCTGCAGAATACGACGTGATCGCGACCCTGAACCTGAATGGCGACTACATCTCCGACGCATTGGCGGCACAAGTGGGTGGTATCGGTATCGCTCCGGGCGCGAACTTGTCCGACTCTGTGGCGATGTTTGAAGCGACTCACGGTACGGCGCCGAAATATGCGGGCAAAGACTATGTGAATCCGGGTTCGGAAATCTTGTCGGCGGAAATGATGTTGCGCCACATGGGTTGGACCGAAGCGGCTGATTTGATTTTGGCGAGTATGGCCAAATCGATCGACGCGAAAAAAGTGACGTATGACTTTGCGCGTTTGATGGAAGGCGCGACCCAAGTGTCTTGCTCACAGTTCGGTCAAGAAATGATCAACAACATGTAATTGGATCGAAAACGGATCCATTACGAATAGTTAAAAAAGGCAGTCAACGACTGCCTTTTTTATCCGTTGTCCATTGTTAAACAGGTCAAACTATTCGTAAAATGCCATATGGGTTCCGTCATCAACCGTATTTCACCATCCCTTCTCTATGACGCAAGCGAATGCTGAGCCGAGGCAAATACCCGCAGAGCCATCGGCCAAATCCTTTCCCAGTTCGCCCCGCCTGAATGCGCGGCGAGCGAGTGTTGAACATGAGCCAACATCTGCGTCATCAGCGCAAAAGACGGCGAATGTAGCCGCGTCGCTTGCTGCATCGAGTGCATCAGCAGGCGAGGCGAGTACAGTGACTGCGAATGGACATTCGGCACATACCACACCTAAAAAGTCGAAAGATTTTTCGCATTTCTTTCCCAATCATTTGGGCGGACAGCATGATTATCAATTGAGCAAACTGCGTGTCGCCAATCGCGAAGTGTTTGCCTTGACTCGTCGGCAAGCGAAATGGCAAGATTTTTACCACGCGAGCATGACGAGCCCGTGGTGGCAGTTCATCGCATGGTCGGCGGCTGCGTTTTTACTGATTAATGTGGTGTTTGCTTTCCTCTACTTTTTGAAAATAGAGGGCATTGGCAATGTGCCGCATGATAAACCGTGGTTTGTATTTTTCTTCTCCGTGGAGACGTTTGCGACGGTCGGCTATGGCAATATGTATCCGATCAGTTTTTATACGCACACGATTGCGATGATTGAGTCGTATTCGGGTTTGCTGTATTCGGCGGTGATTACCGGTTTGGCGTTTGCGCGCTTTGCCCGACCGCGCGCACGGATTATTTTTGCCAAGCAGGCGGTCATCGGTCGGCACGAAGGCCAAATGATGTGGATGACGCGCGTGGCGAATGAGCGGCACAACCACATCAACGGCGCTGAGGCTAAACTCTGGCTGGTACGCACGGCGGTCAATGAAGAAGGGCAAACGTTTCGCCGCTACACCGAATTGGCGCTGCGGCATAAATCCAATCCAATGTTTGTTTTGAATTGGACCATCATGCATCCGATTACGCGCAACAGTCCGCTGTACGACATGAGCGCGGAGGACTGGGCGCAGGAAGATTTTCTATTTGTGCTGGTGCTTGACGGTACCGATGAAACCATTGGCCAAAACATCAATGCGCGCCACACCTACCACCATAAAGATGTGCGCTGGTACGAGCAATTCGCTGATATGATTGAGAAAAGCCACGATGGTAAAAACATCATCAATTTTCAGCGGATTCACGATACCTATGAGCAGCCGTATGACCCGAAATATGACGCGCCACGAAAGGGTGGCAATGCGATTGGGCAGCCGGACGAGTACAAAGGATGAGCACAAAAATAAGCAATTTTTATTTAATAAGGAGCCAGTATGAGCATTGCAACCACAGATTTATGCGACCAATTTGAAAACGACATTCACGCGGGATTGATTCACGTGCTGCCGCCGGTTTTCCAAAGTTTTGGCCAAGCGCAGGCATTTCATGGCCAAGCCGTGACCTTTAAAGTATTTGAAGACAATACCTTGATTAAAAAGGCTTTGGAGAACGACAACGGGACGGGCAAAGTCATGGTGATCGATGGCGGTGCGAGTGTGCGCTGCGCATTGGTCGGCGGTAATATTGCCAAGGCAGGTACGCAAAACGGTTGGGCGGGCATTGTTGTGGATGGCTGCGTGCGCGACACGGGTGAAATCAACGAGCTGGCGATTGGTGTGCGGGCGTTGGCCGCCATGCCGTTGCGCTCGCTGAAAAAGGGTGCGGGCGAGCGTGATTTGGGCGTGCACATTCAAGGTGTGCGCGTGAATCCGGGTGATTGGGTATATGCGGATGCGGACGGCATTGTGGTCAGTCCGAAAGCACTGCACGAGTAAAATTTGAGTTTGATTGGATGGTTTTTATCCGGCTTTTTTATCGCCAATCCAATCAAAATAGGTTATCATTTAGTCACACCGTTTGAATGATTTTTGGGTGATGGTTTTGCGGTCGTGGTCTTTTCAAACGCGAAACCATAAGTGATAAAAATTATTTTTTAAAGGACAAAAACATGTTTCCAGAATACCGCGATTTGATTAGCCGTCTCAAAACTGAAGACGCTCGTTTTCACAATCTGTTTGAAAAACATCATGAGCTGGATCACAAAATCAAAAACATGGAAACACACGTGATTCACGGCACGCACGAAGAAATCGAAGAACTGAAAAAAGAAAAATTGCATTTGAAAGATCAGTTGTACGCGATTTTACGTAAGGCATCTGCCGAGTCGTAATGAGTTAAAAACGGGTTTGAGATCAAACCCGTTTTTTTATGATTGTTCAATGCTTGCTCTTTGGGCGGGTGAGCAGGCGTTTGTCATATCTGTTATAGTCACCGCAAGTGCTCAATCATGTTCTTATATCAAGGAGCTTGCCATGGAATGTGAATTTCCAACCGTTAATGCCTCTTCGGATGAAATCCGCGCGATTTTTAACGAGGTTAAAACCATTGCCGTGGTGGGCTTGTCGCCTGATTCGAGCAAAGACAGCCATCATGTGGCGGAATATTTGCAGCAAGCGGGTTACAAAATCGTACCGATTTATCCCAAAGAACTCACGATTTTGGGTGAAAAAGCCTATCCCTCGCTGGCGGATGTGCCGTTTGCGATTGATATGGTTGATATTTTTCGCAAACCCGAGGCTTTGGATGCGATTGCCGATGCGGCGATTGCACGCGGCGATGTGAAAGTCTTTTGGTCACAGTTGGGTGTGGTCAATAATGCGGCAGCGGAAAAGGCCAAAGCCGCAGGCATGCGTGTGGTACAAAACAAATGCACCTTGGTAGAGCATCGCAAACTCGGTGTGTGATGGGTGGCAGATTTAAGGCCAAAATGACAAAAACTCAAATCGTTACCGTGATTGCATACGTTGCATTTATCGCGTATGAGCTTTATTTGGCGAGTTTGCCCACACAGGCAAATATCCGTATTGACTGGCTGATTTTTATACCGATGCTGGTTGTGCTAACCTTGGTATCGCTGTATCAGTATGTGCGCAAGTAATTCAAGCGTTATGGTTCAATTGCTATCACCGCTCTCAACGCCATAACGTCATTAATCATGGGGAAGTGACTTGTCACACCCATAGCTCAGATTGCTTGTATGGATCATGAGAAACGGACATCGATGAATTCGATGTCCGATTTCTCATTTGGCATACTCACAGAACCGTATGCGCCGGTTCGTAATGAATGATTTCTTTAATGCGGTTGTGCTCACCCATAATCACGACATTCGGGCGATGCTGTGCCAGTTCGTCATTGCTCACCTGCACATAGGACATGATAATCACCACATCGCCGGTCTGCACCATGCGCGCTGCCGCACCGTTCAGGCAAATTACGCCGGAGCCGCGTTGGCCCGCGATGGTGTAGGTTTCAAACCGAGCGCCGTTATTGTTGTTCACGATCTGTACTTTTTCGTGTACGGCAATATTCGCAGCATCCAAGATGTCTTGGTCAATGGTGACGCTGCCGACGTAGTTCAGATCGGCTTCAGTGACCGTGGCGTGATGAATTTTACCGTTGAGCAGGGTGCGCAACATCATGCTTAGATCACCACGGTGGGTGCTTCACCGACCGGCAGGGCGCGAATTTCGCCCAGCGTGAATACGGTTTCGCCTTGCGCGCTCAGAATCTCACGTGCTTTGTCCGCATCGTTGGCAGAGACAATCACCACCATGCCGATGCCGCAGTTGAACACGCGGTGCATTTCGTCGTCCGAGATGTTGCCGGCTTGTTGCAGCCATTGGAACAGCGGTGAGCGCGTCCATGAGTTGCTGTGAATCACGGCTTGCAAACCCTCGGGCAGCACGCGCGGTACGTTTTCGGTCAGACCGCCACCGGTAATGTGCGCCATGCCTTTGATGTTGATTTGCTCCAAGGTGGCCAAAATCGGTTTGACATAAATGCGGGTTGGGGCGCTGATGGCTTGTTGCAATGTGACGCCGCCCATATTCATGTTCAGATCGGCTTTGGATACTTCGAGGACTTTGCGCACCAGTGAGAAGCCGTTGGAGTGTACGCCGTTGGACGCCAAGCCCAAAATCACATCGCCTGCGGTGATGGTGCTGCCGTTGATGATTTTATCTTTTTCCACCGCACCGACTGCGAAACCGGCCAGATCGTATTCACCGTCTGGGTACATGGTGGGCATTTCGGCGGTTTCGCCACCGATCAGGGCGCAGTTGGATTGTTCACAACCTTGCGCGATGCCTTTGATCACATCGGCGGCGGTGTCGATGTCGAGCTTGCCGCAGGCGAAGTAGTCGAGGAAAAACAGCGGCTCGGCGCCTTGTACCAAGATGTCGTTGACGCTCATGGCGACCAAGTCAATGCCGACGGTGTCGTGAAAGCCCCATTCAAACGCGAGTTTGAGTTTGGTGCCGACACCATCCGTGCCGGAGACCAGTACCGGGTTTTGGTATTTTTTGGAAATTTCAAACAGCGCACCGAAACCGCCCAAGCCATTGAGCACGCCTTCGCGCATGGTTTTTTTCGCGTAGGGTTTGATGCGTTCGATCAGTGCATCACCGGCATCGATGTCTACACCGGCATCTTTGTAGGATAATCCGGTGTTTTGTTGATTTTCTGTGTTGGGATGTTGGGGCTGATTCGCCATAATGCCTAAAAGTCCTATAGAATATGGGTTTATTCGGGTTTGCGCCATTTTGCGCGACGTGTTGGTTTGATTTAAGGGAAAACCTATGAATTTGAAAGACAAAAATGCGTGGAAACAGTTGGTTTTTGCCGCGCTCGTATTAGTCGCTATTGTAGCGTTTTTCTGGTTTTTATGGACAATAAAGGGCGTCATTTTGCCGTTAATTTTTGCGGCGTTTTTGGCGTATTTGTTGCATCCTTTGGTTCATAGAATGCAAAAAGCAGGCATTCAACGCGGTATTGGTGCATTGATTGCGCTCAGTGTAGTGTTATTGGCACTGACTTTTATGGTGTTTATTCCGTGGCCGATCATCAGCTCTCAATTAGATATTTTGCAACAAAAGTTGCCGGAGGTGGTGGCCAAGGCGCATCGTCTGCTGGTCAACTCAGGTCTGATTCAGAACTTTTTCCCAGAAATGAACAGCAGCAACTGGTTGCAGCAATTACAAGATTTTATTGCGGACAAGGTTAATTTTTCCAAATTGGGACAGGATGTTTGGCGCTATTTGATGCAAGGCGGCTCGGTGTTGCTCAGTACGTTGTCTTGGGCACTGTTGGTACCGATTTTGACGTATTTTGTGTTGGTAAGCTGGCCGGAACACGTCAAACAATGGCGTCAATTGCTCCCTAAACGTTGGCGTTCGGGCTTTTGGCGCGTTAGTCAGGAAATGGATGAGGTCTTGTCGCAGTATATGCGCGGGCAGGTTTTGCTGATGTTGAGTTTGGCGGTTTATTATGCGGTGGCGCTCAAGCTGATCGGTTTGCAGGTCGGGATTCCGGTGGGGATTTTGACCGGTTTGTTTGTGATTGTTCCGTATCTGGGCTTTGGTTTGGGATTTATTTTGGCGACATTGACCGCGCTGTTGCAGTTCGGTTTGACGGTTCCGTTCTTTTTGGTATTGGCCGTGTACGGTGTGGGGCAGTTGCTGGAAAGTTATGTGCTGACGCCGCGTCTGGTGGGTGAGCGCATTGGTTTGTCGCCGGTGGGTGTGATTTTGGCTTTATTGATTTTCGGTACCTTGTTCGGTTTTGTGGGTATGTTATTTGCCTTGCCGGTGAGTGCTGTGTTGGTAGTAGTCAGCCGTTTGGTTCGCGATGCTTATTTCAACAGTACCTTTTATTTGGCCGAACCAGAGCCAACGGTGACGGTATCGGTTTTGCCGGATGCTGCTGAACAAAACGTGATTGAGCAGGGCGCAATTGAACAAGGAACGAGCGGGGAGCAGGGTTAATTTGATGATGTATCCGCAATTTGCTTTGGAATTGAGTTTGAACGATGAGCCGCGATTGGAGAATCTGATCGTCGGGCGTAATGTCGAGGTGCTTCGACATCTGCATGATCTGATCGCAGACCGTTTTGAGCCGATGGCTTTGTATTTGTGGGGCGCGGGCGGTGCGGGCAAAACGCATATTTTGCGCAGTTTGGCTGTATCCGATCGTGCGCGCTATCTGACGGCGGCTGATTTTGAGCGCGAAGTCGAGCCGGGCGATTACCGCTGGTTTTTGGTGGACGATGTGGATGGGTTTTCTGCGCAGCAGCAGACGCATTTGTTTCATTTGTTCAACGCGGTTCGCTCTGAAAAAACGATGCCTTTGCATGAGAATCGACACATGGTGTTGACCGCGAGTTGCTCGCCGGCGCATTTGCCAATCGATTTTTTACCCGATTTGCGCACGCGGTTGGCGTGGGATTTGGTGTATGAGCTGTATATACTCAGTGATGAGGAAAAAGCGCAGGTGCTGTTTGAACAGGCGGAGCAGCGTGGGTTGACGCTGGGACACGGGGTGATTGATTATATGTTGCGTTATTCCAGTCGCGATTTGTCGAAATTGCATGAATTTTTGGTGCAATTGGATCGCTACGGCTTGCAAAAGAAGCAGGCGATTACCGTGCCGTTACTCAAGGAATGGTTGAACGCTGATGCGCATGAAACGAGCGCCGTTGATCCGTCGGTCGCCAATCAATGACATAGATTTAGGAATGTAATGAAGAAAACAATCGCTTTATTTGATTTGGATAAAACCTTGATTCCGGGCGACTCGGATCACGGCTGGGGGGCTTTTTTGTCCAAAAACGGTTTTGTGGATGCGGTCGGATTTAAGAACAAGCATGATTACTTTTATCAACAATATTGCGCGGGAACGCTGGATATTATTGAATATTCGGAATTTGCCTTTGAAGTGCTGACGCAGCATCCGATGGCGGAATTACAGCAATGGCGCGAGCAGTTTATGGCCGAATTGATCGAGCCGATGATTCAGCCGCAAGCGTTGGATTTGGTGAAAAGGCATCAGGATGCCGGTCACGAATGCGTGCTGGTGAGCGCGACCAATGAGTTTGTGATTGAGCCGATCGGCTGGCGTTTGGGTTTTGAGCATATTATCGGCACGACGCCGGAGCAAAAAGATGGCCAATTTACCGGTAAGGTTTTCGGCACGCCGAGCTTCCAAGCGGGTAAAATCACGCGCGTGCAACAGTGGTTGAACGAGCGCGGCGCGGATTGGGACAGAGTGGTTACTTTTTTTTACTCGGATTCGATGAACGATGTGCCGTTGCTGGAAAAAGCCACGTTTCCGATGGCGTGTAATCCCGACGACACCTTGCGTGGCATTGCGCGGGCGCGTCACTGGCCGATTTTAGAATTATTTGAGATGCAGTAAAAAATACGATAGATAAAAATGATAAAAACTTTTATAAAACAACTGTTTACGCCTAAAAGTCGTCAGGCGAAAAGCGCTACCGCCGATGAGTTGAGTGCAGCAGGCAGTGCGAGCGGAATCGCAGGCACTTCACGCGAAGCGCGCAAAAAACTCAAAGCGCGAGCGAAAAAGCCGGTGCTGCATAAAGCGCACTCGTATCCGGCGAAAAAACACGGCATCAATCCGCGTCACATTCCCGAGTCGGCGCGCGTGGTCAGCGAAACTTTGAGCGAAGCGGGTTTTGAGGCCTATGTCGTTGGCGGCGCGGTGCGCGATTTGATGCTTGGGCACATTCCGAAGGATTTTGACGTGGCGACCAACGCGCGCCCCGAGCAGGTATTGAAACTGTTTCGTCGCTCGCGCATCATTGGGCGACGTTTTCGCATCGTGCATGTGCTGCACAAGCGCGATTTGATTGAGGTTACGACCTTTCGCTCGGATAATTTGGAAGATCAGGAAACCGATGAACACGGACGCGTACTGCGCGATAACGTCTATGGCAATATCGAGTCGGACGCCTCGCGCCGCGACATGACGATCAATGCGCTGTACTACGACGTGAAGCGCCAAGTGGTACTTGATTACCACGGCGGGGTGAGTGATCTGAACGATCAGGTGCTGCGCATCATCGGCGAGCCGGAAACGCGCTTTCGTGAAGATCCCGTGCGCATGTTGCGCGTGTTGCGTTTCATGGCTAAATTCGGTTTTGAGGCCGAGGCGCACACACTGGATGCGATGCAGGCCAATCGTGGCTTGCTCGGGCATATTCCCTCGGCGCGCTTGTTTGACGAAACACTGAAATTTTTTACTACGGGGCATGCGCTTAGAAGTTTTGAAGTGCTGCAAAAATATGGCTTCACGGCCTATTTGATGCCGGTTTTGCACGATGTGGTGCAAAACGAACGCGGCATGGATTGGGTGCGTTCGGTCTTGGCTCAGACCGACGAGCGCGTGCATGAGGACAAATCCATTTCGCCGGGCTTTTTATTTGCCGCGTTGATGTGGTTGAAGGTGGAAGAACGCTGGTTGGTGCATCAAGTGCACAATCCGGTGGTGGTTGCGCTGGACTTGGCAATGGGCGAAGTGATCAATCAGGACAAAGAGCAAGTCACCATGACCAAACGTTTTGTCAGCGATATGCGCGATATTTGGAGCATGCAGCCACGCTTGGAGCGCCGTTTGCCGCGCCAGATTCAGCGCGTGCTGGAAAACCCGCGCTTTCGTGCCGGTTACGACTTTTTGTTGCTGCGCGCGCAACGCGGTCATCTGGGCGAAGAGGGCGAGGAAATCGCCGCATGGTGGGGCGATATGTACGCGGCCAATGGCGCGGAGCGGCATCGCATGATTGAGGCGCTGCGCCAGCAACCGAAAAAAGTCAGCACCTCCGCTACGGGGGCGGCTCAGGCCGATGGTGCAGACAAACCGAAAAAGCGCCGTCGCCGCCGCAAACCAAAGGCAAAAACCGCAGAGGGCACAGGTGCAGTTGAACAACATTCGCCATCGGCAAACGAGACCTCATGAGTGCGACGAATCATCCTGCGGTAACGGCATTCATCGGCATGGGTGGCAATCTCGGGCAGGCACGAACCACGGTATTGGCGGCGATTGACGCATTGGCGCAGCTACCGCAAACACAATTGATCGCCAGCTCGCCCTTGTACGGCAGTGCGCCGCTGGGTGAAAATGCCGAAGGGCCGAATTATGTCAATGCGGTGGCGCAGTTGCAGACCTCTTTGTCGGCGGATGCGCTGCTGCGCGAATTGCACCGCATCGAAGGCACGTTTGGCCGTACGCGCAGTTACAAAAATGCGCCGCGCACCCTCGATTTGGACATCTTGCTGTACGGCGACACAGTGTGTCATACCGATACGCTGACGCTACCGCATCCGCGTATGCACGAGCGCGCCTTCGTGCTCTATCCACTGTTTGACCTCAAACCCGACATCTCGTGGCATAATGCGCTCGGACAACGGGTGTCGGTGCGTGATCTGAAAGCGCAGATTGCCGATCAAGACATCTCACGATTGGATTAAAGAATTAAGGAGAATACGATGAGCCAAAACGCCGCTTATGGAAACGCCGCGACATCAAACCCAGGTGCTGCGGAGAGTAAACCGCTCAAGCCGATTTCCTTGACCGTATTGCAGGAAATGAAAGCCAAGGGCGAAAAAATCGCCATGCTGACGTGCTATGACGCTTCCTTTTCCGCCTTGCTTGACAGCCAGCATGTGGATTGTATTTTGGTGGGTGACTCCTTGGGCAATGTGATTCAAGGCCAACGCACCACCATTCCGGTGCAGATGGCTGACGTGGTGTATCACACCAAAGCAGTGCTGCGCGGGCTGTACACCCGCCCGCAATCGCGCGCATGGGTCGTGGCCGATATGCCGTTCGGCTCGTATGGCACGACCGAAGATGCGCTGCATAACGCCGTCAAGCTGATGCAAGCGGGTGCACACATGGTCAAGGTTGAAGGCGGTGCGTGGCTGGCTGAAACCGTACGTCGGCTGGTGAGTAACGGTATTCCGGTGTGCGCGCATTTGGGTTTGACGCCGCAATCGGTATTCCAGCTCGGCGGCTTTAAAGTTCAGGCGAAAACCAATGCCGCAGCGGATCAGTTGTTGCAGGATGCCTTGGCCTTGCAGGAAGCCGGTGCGAGCATGCTGGTGCTTGAGGCTGTGCCGATGCACGTGGGCAAATTCGTCACCGAACACGTCAAGATGGTCACCATCGGTATTGGCGCGGGCAAAGACACCGACGGTCAAGTATTGGTGTTGTACGATATGCTGGATGTTTTTCCGGGCAAAAAAGCCAAATTCGTCAAAAACTTCATGCAGGGCAAATCCAGCATTGCGGAAGCAGTAGCCGAATATGTGGCACAAGTTAAATCCGGCGAATTTCCACAGCCTGAACATGGCTTTACAGGAGGTGCATAATGTTACGCAAACTGAGTTTATTCGTGGTCAGTGCCGTGTTACTCGCAGCGTGTCAAACCCAACCACACAACCCATCACAAACCAAGCCTGTGGCCAAACCGACGGGGATGCAAATCTGCAAATTCCGTCCAGAGGCCTGTACCATGCAGTACGATCCGGTGTGTGGTTACGATAGCGCAGGGCGTCCGTTACAAACCTATGGCAACGCGTGCAGCGCCTGCGTTAGTACCGAAGTACACAGCTTTACGCCGGGCGAATGCAATGGCAGCAAAAATCAATAATCTTTAAAAATTCACTCATACAGTCTCAGGAATCAGCATGCGAATCATTTCCGATATCAACGAATTACGCTCACAAATGCACGGGCAAAACCGTGTGGCTTTCGTGCCGACAATGGGTAATCTGCACGAAGGACATTTGAGCCTGATGCGCTTGGCGGCGGTGCATGGTGATCCGGTGGTGGCCAGTATTTTTGTCAATCGTTTGCAGTTCGGCCCGAACGAAGACTTTGATAAATACCCGCGTACCATGCAGTCGGATGTGGACAAGCTGGAAAAGGAGCATGTCTACGTCCTGTTTGCACCGACTGAAAAAGAGCTGTATCCGGAGCCGCAAGAATACCGTGTTTTACCACCGCATGATTTGGGTGATATTCTCGAAGGCGAGTTTCGCCCGGGGTTTTTCCAAGGCGTGTGCACGGTGGTGTTAAAACTGTTCTCCTGCGTGCAGCCCAAAGTTGCGGTATTTGGCAAAAAAGACTATCAACAACTGATGATTATTCGCTCGATGTGCCGTCAGTTGGCCTTGCCGGTGGAGATCATTGCAGCGGAAACCGTGCGCGATACGGATGGTTTGGCCTTGTCCTCGCGCAACCAATATTTGTCCGCTGATGAGCGCGCAGAAGCACCGCGCCTGTACCGTGTGCTGCATCAGGTGCGTGAGCGACTGCTGGCCGATGTGTCCAAGCACGCCGATCAGTTGGCGCAATTGGAGCAGGACGCAGTGAGTGAGTTGAGCGCGAACGGTTGGAAACCCGATTACATCGCGATTCGTCGTCAGCACGATTTGCTCGAACCGAGCGTGGAGCAGGTGCTTGCCGGTGAACCATTGGTGATTTTGGCAGCAGCACGTTTGGGCACGACCCGATTGATTGACAACTTGGAAATTTAAACCGAATTTAATAGCACGTAATAGCACGTAATAGCACTTAATGACACTTAAAGAAATGGAGATTGATATGATTCAACGCATAGACAGCAACAACCGCATGAGCCAAGCCGTCGTTTACAACGGCGTCGTGTATCTCGCCGGACAAGTGGACGAATCGGCCAGCGCCGATGCGCCGGGTACGGTATTGCAACAAACCACCAATATCTTGGCGCAGGTCGATGGCTTGCTGGCTAAAGTGGGCACGGATAAAAGCCGCTTATTGACTGCGACGATCTACTTGACCGATATTGCCACCTTTGATGAGATGAATCAGGCGTGGCAAGCTTGGGTGTCGCCACAAGGCCTGCCCACCCGTGCGACGGTGGCCATTGGTGCGTTGGCAGGGGCTGAATACAAAGTCGAAATCGTCGTGACTGCGGCGGTGGCTGCTGGCGCGTGCTGTTCGGGCGAATCCGAGGGCAAGGGCTGCTGCGCTTAATCACGTGTATCCAGTACAAAAATGCCCGAGTTATTACTCGGGCATTTTTGATGTGTCCATTGTCGCTTGTTTGGGAAGAGAAGCGAGGAACGGGGCGCGGATGCAATCGGATGCAATGAATTACGCCCCTACGACGGTTTTATTGTGCTGATGAGTAAGGCATGATTGATCGTGCGCGACAGACTTAATCCGACGCGGTTTTACGCATCGCTACCTTGAATAACTCACTGATGGCTGTATCGCGTGCGCCGGGTACGAGGGTGAAGGTTTCACCTGCGCTCAGCGCACCGGTGCGAACCACCGCCAGATAAAAGCCGCAGTATCCGGTGTGCGCCATTTTTTTCGCGGCGCGTTTGTCATTCATCACTGCATTGAATTTAAAGCACGGCTGGCGCGGTTCGGTTACGCGCAGCACACAGTCGGCAAAGTGCAATTCGTCGCCCACATAGACATCCTGTTCCAGCAAACCCGAGAGTGTCAAATTTTCACCCATGCTGCCGTAGGGCAGAGGCTTGTTCAGTCCCAATAGACTTTGCTGCTCACGCCAATACGGATAATGCTCCGATGGATAAGCGTAAACCGCTTTGGATAGGCCTCCATGCACGCTCAAATCGGCTTGCTCGTCGCCATCCAGCCCCAAG
This sequence comes from uncultured Hydromonas sp., assembly GCA_964502825.1. Taxonomy (GTDB): domain Bacteria; phylum Pseudomonadota; class Gammaproteobacteria; order Burkholderiales; family Burkholderiaceae; genus CTSOIL-112. The sequence goes on from CAZCYS010000003.1 coordinate 23,629, forward strand.
GGTTTGACCGTGACCGCGCCGGAAACGTTGGTTTTTTCAATTGCGGAAAGGATCGGCTTGCCTTCAATCAGTAATGACTGGGCGCGTGCGACTTGGATGCTGAGGAGTTTGGGCGTGCTCATGGTGTTTGCTGAAAAAGAAGGTGCGTTATTTTAATACGCACAAAAGAATCTATGCGCGTTTTTCAATATGCGTTTGTGTCTATTTCCTGCATCAGGGATAATAAGCAACTGTATTGGAAATCAACGGATGAATGATTATGGATGTCAAAATTGAATCGACGTGGAAACAGGCGCTCGCGCATGAGTTTGCCCAGCCGTATTTCGAGCAAATCAAAGCGGGACTGATGGCGTGTAAAACAGCGGGCAAAATCTTTTATCCCCGAGGTAGTCTGATTTTTAATGCGTTTGATACCACGCCGTTGCCGCAGGTCAAAGTGGTGATACTCGGGCAAGACCCGTATCATCAACCGAATCAGGCGATGGGGCTGTCATTTTCCGTGCCGCATGGTGTGGCGATTCCGCCATCCTTGCGCAATGTGTACAAGGAGTTGGCGCGCACGATCGATGGCTTTGTGATTCCGAATCACGGCGATTTGACGCACTGGGCGCAGCAGGGCGTATTTTTGCTCAATGCGGTGCTGACCGTGGAGCAAAGCCGCGCCGCAAGCCATGCGGGTTTGGGTTGGCAAAACTTCACCGATGCGGTGATACGCACGATTTCCGAGTGCAATGAGGGCGTGGTGTTCATGCTTTGGGGTAACTTTGCTAAGAAAAAAGCCGAGTTGATTGATGCGAGCAAACACCATATTTTGACCGCCGTGCATCCGTCACCTTTGGCCGGTGGCGGTTTTGCCGGTTGCAATCATTTTGCCAAGGCCAATGAATTGCTGATCGCTCAGGGCAAAACCCCGATTGATTGGCAAGTGTAAGCTCAAAAGCGCCCATTCAGTGGAAAAGCCAGCAGAAAAGCGGGGTTCTCCCGCCTAAAATCTGGGCAAGGGCGCGGGCTTCCTTTATAATAAGACATTATTTAACAGCATCCTGAAAATGGTCTTTCTATGAAATACATCTCTACCCGTGGTCACGTCGGCGGTGAACAATTTTGCGATATTTTATTGGGCGGTCTGGCGCCGGATGGCGGTTTGTATCTGCCCGAGGCGTATCCGCAAATCTCCAAGGCAGAATTGGCCTCTTGGCGTCATCTGTCGTATGCGGAACTGGCGTTTGCGATTTTTAGCAAATTTGCGACCGATATTTTGCCGGCCGATTTAGCGCCGCTGGTATCGAAAACCTATTCGCCGCAGGTATTCATCAATGCGCGTCCGGGGCAATGGATTGAGGACATCACGCCGTTGAAAGTGTTGGGCAAAGAGAAAAAGACCACGCTGTCTTTGCTCGAATTGTCCAATGGCCCGACGCTGGCGTTCAAAGACATGGCGATGCAATTGCTCGGCAATCTATTTGAATACGTTCTGGCGCGTCGCGGGCAGCATTTGAATATTTTGGGTGCGACCTCGGGCGATACCGGCAGCGCAGCGGAATATGCCATGCGTGGCAAGAAAAACGTGAAGGTATTCATGCTCACGCCGAAAGGCAAAATGAGCCGTTTTCAAACCGCACAGATGTACAGCTTGCAGGACAAAAATATTTTCAATATCGCGATTGAAGGCGTGTTTGACGACGCGCAAGACATCGTCAAAGCAGTGTCGAACGATCATGCGTTCAAAGCCGAATACCAAATCGGTACGGTCAACTCGATTAACTGGGCGCGCGTGATGGCGCAGGTGGTGTACTACTTCAAAGGCTATTTCGCCGCGACGCAAAATGACGATCAGCGCGTATCATTCACCGTGCCATCGGGTAATTTTGGCAATATTTGCGCCGGTCATATTGCGCGTCAAATGGGGCTGCCGATTGAAAAATTGGTGCTTGCTACCAACGAAAACAATGTCTTGGACGAGTTTTTCAAAACCGGCGTGTACCGCGTGCGCGGTGCGAAAGACACGCACCACACCAGCAGCCCGTCGATGGATATTTCCAAAGCATCGAATTTCGAGCGTTTCATATTCGATTTGATGGGACGCGATGCGGGCAAACCCCGTGCCTTGTTTGAACAGGTAGAAAAAACAGGCCAGTTTGATTTGTCGGGCACGCCTGAGTTTGCGCAGATTCGTGAGCAATACGGCTTCGTCTCCGGCGCCAGTACGCACAATCAACGACTGCAAGCGATGCGCGAAGTGTACCGCGAATACCGTGAAATCATCGATCCGCATACGGCCGATGGTGTGTTCGTCGCGTATCAATATCTGGATGATGGCGTACCGATGGTGGTATTGGAAACCGCGCAACCGGCTAAATTTGAGGATACCATCAAAGAGGCATTGAGCATCATTGCACCGCGCCCTGATGCGACCCGCGACATAGAATCATTGCCACAGCGGGTATTTAATTTACCCAACAATGTGGACGCGATCAAACAGTTTATTCGTGAACAGGCTTGAATTAACGCAATCAACGCCCATATTCAAAATAGCGACCGCTTATTTATGAATCAACCAATGGAATAGAGAGCATGAACGAGAATAACCACGCCAATGTAAACGAACAAAATTCGCCTCAAACTGAAGAGCCCATCCAAACGGTGGGCGAGGTAGAGGATGTGAGCTTGGACTTCAATCAGTTGGATGAACAGGCCGCAGACAGTCCCTTGACGTTGCTGGAGGACGAAAATGGTCGGTTGAAAGATCAATTACTGCGCATGGCGGCCGAGATGGAAAACCTGCGCCGTCGTGCGGCGGAGGATGTGAGCAAGGCACACAAATTCGCGATTGACAAATTCGCCGATGCCCTGATGCCGGTACAAGACAGCTTGGAAAAAGCCGTACAAGATCACAGTGGCGACATCAACGTGATGCGTGAAGGCGTGGAATTAACGTTTAAACAACTGATCGGTGCGCTGGAAAAAGGCGGCGTGGTTGCGGTTGATCCGAAGGGTGAAAAATTCGACCCGCATTATCACCAAGCCATTTCCGTGGTGCCATCGGAATTGGAAAGCGGTATGGTGGTGGAAGTCATACAAAAAGGCTTTAAAATTGCCGATCGTGTCCTGCGTCCGGCGCTCGTGATTGTGGCGCAGTAAATAGTGCAGTGAGTGGCACGAGCATATAAATAGCGCAATCGGTGTATCATCAGAATGCGAACAATTGAATGAAAGGTGGGAGATTCCCGCCTTTTGTTCTTTAAAAAACCATTTTCAGCAAAACCTATGGAAAAAGTTTTTTTGGTACACGGCTTATGGATGTCCGGCTATGCCTGTCTGTACTGGCGGCAAGCCATCCGCGATGCTGGTTGGCAACCGGTCATTTACTCCTACCCGACCGTATTCAACCGCATGGATCAAAACGCGGATCGGCTTTGGCGCGCGGTGCAACGCTCTATCAAAGACAAAAATACCGATCGCTTGCATTTTGTCGGTCACAGCATGGGTGGGATGGTGATTTTGCACATGCTGCGTCGTCACGGTCATGAATTCGGGCAAAACGGTTTGCCCAAACTCGGGCGCGTGGTGCTGTGCGGTAGTCCGATCAATGGCTCGCACTCCGCACAAGAGGTGCAACGTTGGCCGGTGGTAGGGCGTGCGCTGGGTAAATCCATTTTAGACTGGCCGGGAATTGCGCGTGAAGAGTTACCGAACGATTTGGACATCGGCGTATTGGCCGGTACGCGCAATTTAGGCTTTGGCCGCGTGGTTAAAACCCTGCCTCAGCCAAGCGACGGTACGGTGAGTTTGATTGAAACCGAGCTGCGCGGCGGCGAGACCGATCGTGTGTGCATGAATATCAGCCATGCGGAAATGCTGTTCGCACCGGCGGTGAATACGCAAATCACACATTTCTTGCGCAATGGGCGGTTTTTGCATCGAGCCCACAGTAACACATAAATAAGCGTTCAATTTAATACGGCGAGCAAAGATGCTCGCCGTTTGAGTTTATTTTTATGGTTTTGGTGCTTGCTCGGGTTTGTTTGGCACGTAGATTTGATCAAAAACGCCGCCATCGGCAAAGTGCGTGGTTTGAGCTTTGTTCCATCCGCCGAAGCGTTCATCTACTGTGAATAAGCTCAATTTGGGCAAACGTGCGACGTCTTGTGGATCGGCCAACTCCGGTTTGATCGGACGGTAGAAGTTCTTCGCGATGATTTTTTGTCCCACAGGTGAGTAGAGGTATTCCAAATATGCCTTGGCCAAATCTTCCGTACCGTGTTTTTTGGCATAGCTATCGACTACAGCGACCGGCGGTTCAGTCAAAATAGAGACCGGCGGGGTGATGATTTCAAATTTATCCGAGCCAAATTCTTTGAGTGTTAAATAAGCTTCGTTTTCCCAAGTAATCAGCACATCGCCAATGTTGTTTTTGGCAAATGTGGTGGTTGAACCGCGAGCGCCGGAATCCAGTACAGGGACGTTTTTATACAGGCTGCCAACGAAGTTTTTCACTTGTGCTTCGTCTTTGTTGAATTTATCTTCGGCGAATCCCCACGCGGCCAAGTAGTTCCAGCGTGCGCCGCCACTGGTTTTGGGGTTCGGCGTGATGACTTGTACCCCAGGTTTGACCAAATCGTCCCAATTTTTAATCGCTTTGGGGTTACCTTTGCGCACCACAAAGACGATGGTGGAGGTGTACGGTGAGCTGTTGTGTGCCAAGCGCGTTTGCCAGTTATTTGCCGTCAATCCTTTTTTGGCGATGCTGTCGATGTCGTAGGCCAATGATTGTGTGGCGACGTCGGCTTCTAATCCATCAATGATGGCTCGGGTCTGTTTACCGCCACCACCGTGTGATTGCTCAATGCTGATGTGTTCGCCTGTTTTCCCTTGCCAATATTTGATGAACTCAGGATTGAATTCTTGGTACAACTCGCGGGTTGGATCGTACGAGACGTTGAGCAGTTTGCGTTCAGCTTTGCCCTTACCGCCGCAGGCGACCAGAGCAGTGCCAATCAAGCCGATGATCAATGCGGATGCGATTTTTTGTTTGATGGTGTTACCCAATATCATGTGAAAACTCCTTAAAAATAAAATGTTTGTCGTTTTTGTATATGACATCGTTATATTAAATAAGATTTAATATAATTAAAAACAATTAAAAATGCTTTGTTTATCGTAAATATGGGAATAAGAGATATGAAAAAGAGTGCAACACCATCTGCACTCTTTTGCATCAAGCATGAATTTTTATGTCATCGCGTTGGATTAATGGCTTCGCGCACGGTGATTTCATCCAAATGCGGATTACACAGTTCAATAAAGCGATAAGCAAAGCCGCGTAGAAAATGTCCTTGACGTACCGCAATTACGGTGGTGTTTGGCTCAAACAAATGTTCTGAGTGCAATAATTGAAGTCCTGAATCTTTGGTTGGATGAAATCCCATCGAGGCAATAATCCCCACGCCCAAGCCTATTTCGGCGTAGGTTTTAATCACATCCGAATCCATTGCCGACATGATGATGTCGGGTTTGAGCCCTGCTTGGGCAAAGGTTTTATCAATAGACGGTCGACCGGTGTAGCCATCGTGGTAAGTGATAATCGGATACTGGCTAATGGCTTCAAGCGTCAGATTGGCCTGCTGTGCCAGTGGGTGATCGGGCGTTACTACGGCGGCGTGGTACCATGTGTAGTAGGGAAATGACACGAGGTCTGGGATATTGGGCAGTGCTTCTGTAGCGATGCCCAAATCGGCACGCCCGTTCAAGAGCATGGTGGCGATTTCCTCGGGACTGCCTTGATGCAGACGTAAATGAACTTTAGGAAAGTTTTCTTTAAATGCTTTGACCACCGATGGCAGGGCATAGCGCGATTGGGTGTGCGTGGTGGCGACTGTGAGTTCACCTTCATCGCGGCTGGTGTATTGATCCGCCAAGTTTTTGATATTTTGCGCATCAATGAGCATCCGTTCAACAATCACCACGAGTTCTTTTCCGGGTGGAGTTAGACCGAGCAAACGTTTGCCTTTGCGCACGAACAGTTCTACGCCCAATTCGTCTTCTAAATCTTTGATGTGCTTGGACACACCCGATTGTGAGGTGAATAGGGCGTTGCCGACTTCGGTCAAGTTGAATTGGCAGCGCACGGTTTCGCGGATAATTCGCAGTTGTTGAAAATTCATGTACGCTCCTATATGCCGCTACCGGCATCTTCAAATACGCTCAGGCGTGATGGAACCAGAATCACCTGCTGACCTTCGAGCAAATTCATCTCCTGCACGCGTTGTCGAGCCAATTCGACCTCGAAGTGCTGACCCGTGGCGCCATTGGTACCGTCCAGTTCGACTTTAGAATTGGCGGAAAATGACAGGATGCGGGTGATTTTTGCATGTATCCCTTCAATCGCTCCTTTGGTCGTGCCATCAATGGCGTTCTCAGGGACGATAATTTCCAGCTCATGTGGGCGGGCAAAGGCGAGTACCTGCGCGCCTTGTGTCAAATCATTGGATTGATTGCGAATGACATCTGTACCGACACGCACCGCGTCACCCTCAACGCGGCCATGAAACAGATTGACCGAACCTAAAAAGCTATACACAAATGGTGTGGCCGGATGACGATAGACTTCCTCGGCTGTGCCGATTTGCTCAACGCGACCGTGATTCATCAACACAATGCGGTCGGCAACTTCAAGAGCTTCTTCTTGGTCATGGGTGACGAAAATCGAAGTGATGTGCAATTCATCATGCAATCGACGTAACCAGCGACGCAACTCTTTGCGTACTTTTGCATCCAATGCACCAAATGGCTCATCGAGCAGCAGCACCCGAGGCTCCACCGCCAAAGCGCGTGCCAAAGCAATGCGCTGGCGCTGTCCGCCGGACAGTTGCGTGGGCAAACGATCTGCCAGCCAGTCCAGTTGAACCAAATTGAGCAATTCATGCACCTTGGCTTTAATTTGAGCTTCGCTGGGGCGTACCGATTTATGCTTCATGCGCATGCCAAAAGCAATATTGTCGAACACAGTCATGTGGCGAAACAGTGCGTAGTGTTGAAAAACGAACCCGACTTGGCGCTCGCGCACATGTGTATTGGATGCGTCTTCACCCTCCAAAATCACCTGTCCTGCATCGGGTGTGTCTAAGCCGGCGATGATGCGTAAAAGCGAGGTTTTGCCGCAACCGGACGGACCGAGTAGGGCGACCAATTCGCCGCTCGGGAAATCCAAAGAAATATTGTCCAGAGCGATAAAATCACCAAATTGCTTATGAATATTTTTAACTTGAATGCTCATGTTTGAGTCCTTATTGCTTCATATTATTTCGGGTGAGGTAGTGGTACGTGGCGCTTCCATCGGTAATTCATCATCACTGTGATGGATGCGTGATTCCACCCAGGTTTTGATGATTAAGGTGATCAATGCCAACACCGCCAATAATGACGCCACCGCGAAGGCAGCTGAAAATTGATATTCGTTGTACAAAATTTCGACGTGCAAGGGCAGGGTATTGGTTTGTCCGCGAATGTGACCCGATACCACCGACACCGCGCCGAATTCGCCCATCGCGCGCGCATTACACAAAATCACACCGTACAACAGGCCCCATTTCACATTCGGCAAGGTCACATGCCAAAATGTTTGCCAGCCATTGGCGCCCAGTACCATGGCGGCTTCCTCCTCCTCTTTACCCTGAGCCTCCATCAATGGGATCAGCTCACGCGCTACAAAAGGAAAAGTAACAAAAATCGTGGCCAGAACAATGCCCGGAACGGCAAAAATAATTCGAATATCGTGTGCGGACAACCACGGACCGAACCAGCCTTGCGCACCGAACAGCAATACATAAATCAAGCCGGCGACCACCGGTGATACGGAAAAAGGCAAATCAATTAAAGTGGTCAATAACTGCTTGCCACGAAACTCGAATTTAGCAATCGCCCATGCGGCCGCAACACCAAAAATCAAATTGAGTGGTACAGCTATTCCAGCAGCGAGCAAAGTCAATTTGAGTGCAGATAAAGTATTGTCATCAAGCAATGCTTCAAAGTATGTCTGCACGCCTTTGCGCAAGCCCTCAGTAAATACCGCAATTAAAGGCAAGAGCAAAAAGAAGGCAAAAAAGCTCAAAGCCAGCGTTAAGATCAAATAGCGTACCCATGGCGATTCTTGAGTGGCCGAGCGTTTCTCAAACTTAGTCAAGCGACTTTGTGTGAAGCCCATTACGAAACCCTCCCGATGCGTTTGGCCGTCCATGCCTGTAATACATTGATCAGCAATAACAGCCCAAACGATATGAGTAACATCACCAAAGCAATTGCGGTGGCGCCGTTGTAATCGTATTGTTCCAGCTTACTGATAATCATCAATGGCGTGATTTCTGATACCATCGGGATATTGCCCGCGATAAAAATTACCGAGCCATACTCGCCAACCGCGCGTGCAAAGGCCAGCGCGAATCCGGTCAACAGCGCCGGCCACAAAACCGGTAAAACCACAAACCGAAAAGCCTGCCAGCGATGAGCGCCGAGACTGGCCGCCGCTTCCTCGAACTCGGTATCCATATCCTCCAAGATAGGTTGTACCGTGCGTACCACAAAGGGCACGCCAATGAATGTCAGTGCAACCAAAATCCCCAAAGGCGTATACGCCACCTGTATCCCCAAAGGCTGTAAAAACTGACCAATCCAGCCGTCTTTGGCATACAAAGTAGCCAAGGTAATTCCCGTCACCGCAGTTGGTAGGGCGAAAGGCAAATCCACCAGTGCATCGACCAATCTCTTGCCAGGAAAAGAATAGCGCACCAAGGTCCAGGCCAGTAGCAAACCAAATACCGCATTGATACAAGCGGCCAATAGAGCAGCGCCAAAAGAAACTTTGTAAGTAGCTACAATGCGTGGATTACTCACTGTTTGCCAAAAAGCTTCCCAGCCCATGGTTGATGTTTTGAAAAAAACCGCAGACAGCGGAATCAATACAATCAGGGACAGATAGAAAACTGTATAGCCCAACGCCAAATTAAAGCCCGGCAGAACATTGCGGGCTTTGGCAGGGCGTAATGAGATTGATCGTGGTGGAAGTAATGGCCTCGTATCGCTCAAATCAAACTCCTTGATAGATGAATTTATTATTTAATAGACAAATTTTAATTCTTATTTTTTATAACAACAAATAAGAATAAATCAAGAAGATATGAAAATTTATGCTATAGACAATGTTTAATGCCATTGATTTGTGGGTTGTGTAGGTACTGATCTTAAATAAAGGACAGATTTGTGGGGGCGATTCTGGCAACGCCAATCTAAGTAGGTCGTAGGAAAGAATGAAATATGGATAAAATTGCGCGAATGTCACTCAGGCGTTAGAATGACACTTTGTGTTTGACACTTTCATCAGGAGTTCCCATGCCCGCATATCGTTCCAAAACCTCTACTTCAGGCCGCAATATGGCAGGCGCGCGTGCGCTGTGGCGCGCCACGGGCATGAAGGACGAGGATTTTAGCAAGCCGATCATTGCCATTGCCAACTCATTCACGCAGTTTGTCCCCGGTCATGTGCATTTAAAGGACATGGGGCAGTTGGTCGCGCGCGAAATCGAAGCGGCAGGCGGCGTTGCCAAAGAGTTCAACACCATTGCGGTCGATGACGGTATTGCAATGGGGCATGGCGGGATGCTGTATTCCTTGCCATCACGCGATTTGATCGCGGACTCGGTCGAGTATATGGTCAATGCGCATTGCGCCGACGCGCTGGTGTGTATTTCCAACTGTGACAAAATCACGCCGGGCATGCTCAACGCGGCTTTGCGTTTGAATATTCCTGTGGTGTTCGTTTCCGGCGGGCCGATGGAGTCGGGTAAAGCGGTGTTGAATGGCAAAATCATCAAACTCGATTTGGTTGATGCGATGGTCTCTGCTGCCGATCCGCGCGAATCCGATGCGGACGTGGCGCAGATCGAACGCTCGGCCTGTCCGACCTGTGGTTCTTGCTCGGGGATGTTCACCGCCAATTCGATGAACTGTTTGACCGAGGCCTTGGGCTTGAGCTTGCCGGGCAATGGTTCTTTGCTGGCCACGCACGCCGATCGCAAGGAATTGTTCCTGCGCGCGGGACGTCTGGTGGTTGAATTGGCCAAACGCTATTATGAGCAAGACGATGACAGCGTTTTGCCGCGCAATATTGCGAACAAAGCTGCGTTTGAAAACGCCATGTGCTTGGACATCGCGATGGGCGGTTCAACCAACACGGTGCTGCATTTGCTTGCAGCGGCGCAGGAAGCAGGCGTGGACTTCACCGTCAGCGATATTGACCGCCTCAGCCGTAAAGTGCCGAATCTCTCCAAAGTCGCGCCGGCCACGCAGAAATACCATATGGAAGACGTCCACCGCGCTGGCGGTGTGATGGGTATTTTGGGTGAACTCGATCGTGCTGGTTTGATTGACCGTGCGTGCACAACCGTCCACAGCGCGAGCATGGGCGATGCGCTCAATCAATGGGACATCATGCGCACGGATGATGCGGCGGTGCACACCTTCTTTAAAGCCGCACCGGCAAACGTACGGACGCAAACCGCGTTTTCGCAAGACAAACGTTGGGAAACACTGGACAACGACCGCGCCGAGGGCTGTATTCGCAATCTCGAACATGCTTACAGCAAGGACGGCGGTCTGGCCGTATTGTTCGGTAACATTGCGCTGGACGGTTGCGTGGTAAAAACTGCTGGTGTGGACGAATCCATCCTCAAATTCTCAGGTCCGGCGCGGATTTTTGAGTCGCAGGATGCTGCGGTTGAAGGTATTTTAGGTGACAAAATCGCGGCAGGTGATGTGGTCATCATCCGCTACGAAGGCCCACGCGGCGGTCCGGGTATGCAAGAAATGCTCTATCCGACCAGCTACATCAAATCCAAAGGCTTGGGCAAAGCCTGCGCGCTGATTACCGACGGACGTTTTTCCGGCGGCACATCGGGTTTGTCCATCGGTCACGTTTCACCCGAAGCGGCTGAAGGCGGCGCAATCGGATTGATCGAAGAAGGCGATATGATCGATATTGATATTCCAAACCGCACGATCAATGTACGCATCAGCGATGAGGAACTGGCCAAACGCCGCGAGGCGATGAATGCCAAAGGCAAAGACGCATGGAAACCGATTGGCCGCAATCGCGTGGTCAGCGCGGCGCTGAAAGCCTATGCGGCGATGACCACTTCGGCATCACGCGGCGCGGTACGCGATGTAACTTTGTTGGATAAATAAACACGGGACATCCAAGCGTTAAGCTATATTGGGGGCGCATTTTGCGCCCCTTCGTTTTTTAGAAAGTGATGTATGCGCTATATTTTGGCAATTATCGGGTCACTGTTGCTGCAATCGGTGGCTTATGGTTACGTTTCGGCGCGCTATCCCTCGGGTAATATGATGCAGTTTGCGTTCATCGCCTGTATTTTGTGTGCGTTGTTTTATGAATTATCACTGCGCATTTGGCCGGTGGAGCCGCATGTATCGGAGGATCGTCGTGCGCTACGGCGCATTGGAATTGTGACCGCATTGTCGTATGTGGCGTTTTTTGCGGCCATGGCGTTTATTCCTGCGTCCGTGGTGAGCTTGACTGAAATCGCGGTGGGGCCGTTGTTTGCGGTGTTTGTCT
>CAZCYS010000004.1:0-30385 GCA_964502825.1 uncultured Hydromonas sp.
ACCAAACCGTGATGGATGCATGCATGCGCCACGCGCGCATGAGCGGCAAAGACGCTGCGTGGATTCCGGGCACCGATCACGCGGGGATCGCGACGCAAATCGTGGTCGAACGCCAACTCGCCGCGCAAGGCGTGAATCGCCACGACCTCGGTCGCGAAGCGTTCACCCAAAAAGTGTGGGAATGGAAAGAGCAATCGGGCAACATCATCAGCCAACAAATCCGCCGCATGGGCTCCTCCATTGACTGGTCACGCGAATATTTCACCATGGACGAAAAAATGTCCAAGGCGGTGACCGAAGTCTTCGTGCGTCTGTACGAAGACGGTCTGATCTACCGTGGCAAACGCTTGGTCAACTGGGATCCCGTGCTCGGCACAGCGGTGTCCGACCTTGAAGTCGAAACCGTCGAAGTGGACGGCCACATGTGGCACATCAATTACCCCTTCGTTGACGGCGCGCAAACCATCACCGACAAAGACGGCAACACCGAAACCTGGACCGGCATCACCATCGCCACCACGCGCCCTGAAACCCTGCTCGGCGATATGGCGATCTGTGTGCATCCCGACGATGTGCGTTATCAAAAACTCATCGGCAAACAAGTCGTTCTGCCGCTGTGCGATCGCAACATCCCGATCATCGCCGACGAATACGCCGATCCTGAGTTCGGCACGGGCGCGCTGAAAATCACACCGGCGCATGATTTCAACGACTACGCCGTCGGCCAACGTCATGATTTGGAACTGCTGTCCATCATGAATCTGGACGCAACCATCAATGCGAACGCGCCCGAAGCCTATCGCGGCATGGATCGTTTCGCCGCGCGCAAACAAATTATTGAGGATTTGAAACAGCAGGGATTACTCGTTAAAACCGCGCCACACAAATTGATGCAACCCAAATCCGACCGCACCGGCGTGGTGATCGAACCGATGCTGACCGACCAATGGTTCATGGACTTGACGCAAAAAGGCAAAGCCGCCATCGTCGAGCCAGCTCTGTCCGCGGTCAACAGCGGCGAAATCCGACTAATTCCTGAGAACTGGAACAGCACCTACAACCACTGGCTGGAAAACATCCAAGATTGGTGCATCTCGCGCCAACTGTGGTGGGGCCATCAAATTCCGGCGTGGTACGGCGAGCAAGGCGAAGTCTTCGTCGCACGCACCGAAGCCGATGCGCAAGCACAGGCCAAAGCCGCGGGTTACACCGGCGCACTGCGTCGCGAAGACGACGTGCTCGACACATGGTTCTCCTCTGCGCTCGTGCCATTCTCCTCGCTCGGCTGGCCGGAAGAAACGCCAGACCTGAGCCATTTCCTGCCCTCCTCCGTACTCGTGACCGGCTACGACATCATTTTCTTCTGGGTCGCGCGCATGGTCATGATGACCAAATACTTCACCGGCAAAGTCCCGTTCAAATCCGTTTATGTGCACGGTCTGATCCGCGACGCGGAAGGCAAAAAAATGTCCAAATCCGAGGGCAATGTCCTCGATCCGGTGGACCTGATCGACGGCATTGAGCTGGCGCCGCTGCTGGACAAACGCACCACCGGTCTGCGCCGCCCTGAAACCGCACCGCAAGTACGCAAAGCCACCGAAAAAGAATTCCCGAACGGTATTCCGGCCTACGGCACCGACGCCTTGCGCTTCACCTTCGCCTCGCTCGCGACGCAAGGCCGCAGCATTAATTTCGACTCCAAGCGCTGTGAAGGCTACCGCAACTTCTGCAACAAGTTGTGGAACGCGACCCGATTCGTATTGATGAACTGCGAAGGCCAAGACTGCGGCGTAACCGAACCGCCGCGCCGTGCAAACGCGCCACACATCGACATCGAGCCGACTGAAAATCAAGCGGTCAACGCCGAGATCAGCGAATTCGTCAATGAGGCCAACTTTGAAAACCTCAGCAGCGGCTACCTCGACTACTCGCCGGTGGATCGCTGGATCATCAACGAATTGCAACGCGTCGAAGCCGAAATCAACAAACTCTTCCCCGAGTACCGCCTCGATTTGATCGCACAGCATCTGTACCAATTCGTTTGGAACAGCTACTGTGACTGGTACGTTGAGCTGGCCAAAGTCGCCCTGCAAACCGGCACACCGGCACAGCAACGCGCCACCCGCCGCACGCTGCTGCGCGTGTTGGAAGCGACCTTGCGCCTGATGCACCCGATCATGCCATTCATCACCGAAGAACTCTGGCAAACCGTCGCACCACTGGCGAACAAAAAGCGCACCGATTCCATCATGCTCGCCGCCTATCCGCAAGCCGAGCCAAGCAAAATTCGCCCAGAGGCCGACGCATGGATGGGTGAATTGCAAAAGCTCATCGACGCGACGCGTAATCTGCGCGGCGAAATGAATCTGTCACCGGCGCAAAAAGCCCCGCTGTTCATCGCCGCCAGCGCCGAGCAGCAAGCCAAATTGCGTGCATTCGCCCCGTATCTCAAAACGCTGGCGAAACTCTCCGAAGTCACCGTCGGCGCGGCGCTGCCGGATGCGGTCGGCGCACCGGTACAAGTGGTCGGTGATATTTCGCTGATGCTCAAAGTCGAAATCGACGTGAAAGCCGAACGCGAACGTCTGGGCAAAGAAATCGCGCGTCTGCAAGGCGAAATCAACAAAGCCAATGGCAAGCTGAACAACGAAAACTTCGTTGCCAAAGCACCGCCCGCGGTGATTGAACAAGAGAAAAAACGCGTGGCTGAATTCAGCGGTACTTTGGATAAGCTGCAAGTGCAGTTGAATGCGTTACCGCAAGCATAAAACCGTCATCACGCATGACACTCAACACCCCTGCCACACGGCAGGGGTTTTTATTAATAGTTATTTTCTATGCCAATCATGAAAATATATCATTTTTAACTATCATTCATTTCATCTAAACTACCTCCAAACAATCCGCAACTCAGACACAACAGACAACAGACACAACCAACACAACCAAAGGAGGTTTGTGATGAAACACAATCCATTCACCCATCCAGCAGCCCGCCCAACAAACACTTGGCGTCAAACCATCATTTATTACAGCCTGCACATCTCGATGGCCGCCGCCATCGGCTTTGCCATCACCGACAGTTGGGGTGTTGCGCTGGCGGTGAGCATGATCGAGCCCGCGGTGCAGGTATTGGCGTGGCTCACGCAGCAGTGGGAACAACGCGTCCAGAACCATTCAATCCAGCAGAGCGAACAAAGCCTTGCGATACAGCGATATTTGGCACGTTATGCGCGCGCAGCTTAAAAATCAGACTCGCTGTATTATTTTTACAAATATTAATGATAATTATTCTCATTTAATAAATTTTGTTTTATAATGATTTCAACACGCGAATGATTGAGATTTTTCCAGCCTTTAACACCGTAAAAATTTAAAGCATGTGAAAACCAATCATTCGATTTGAGCTTCGCCCTGCATTTGAGCACGGATGATGGCAAAGGAGGACAGCATGACCGCAATCCAATTATTTTATAGTCGTAACTCGCGCACGCTGGCGAAAACCGCAACCTATTATGTGATGCACATCAGTGTGGCGCTGGCGGTGGCGTATGCGGTGACCGGCAGTTGGACCACCGCCATTGCTTTGAGTTTACTCGAACCGACCGTACAGGCCTTTGCGTTTTTCGCACATGAGAAGGTTTGGCAACGGTTTTTGCCTTAAACATCTGTGAGTTAAGACCTGCATGACTTGAACTTCAACCCAAATGCGTGTCCTCGTGCGCATGATGGCCTCTTCGTTCATAGTCGTTTTGCCCGCATCGGCGCTGCCTTTGCGGGCTTTTTTTATTCAATCGTTGAGAAAATCGGGAGAGCGGATGTCGTCCTTTGGTGCGCCATTGTCGCTGCCGTCACTTTTTCTGCATGCTACTGCTTTATAATCGGCTGAAATTTTTGCCGATTTCTGCTTTTGTCAACGCATCGGTGTCGTGGGCGCTTGTTATGATTCGTGCCCTGTCATGAGCATGCGATCAATATTTTATTTTTTAGAATGGATGTTATGGATTCAACTCTGAATGCTTTGCACTTGATTGTGAACGCCAGCGTGGTGGTACAGATCATCATGGCGATTTTGGTGGTCTTGTCTGTGCTGTCGTGGTATGCGATTTTTAGCAAATCGGCGGCATTGCGTCGTGCGCAAGCCCAATCCGATGGCTTTGAGCGTGAATTTTTATCTGCGCAAAACATCGGTCATTTGTTTCAAGGCTCACTGAATAACCGCGCGCAAGCAGGCAGTCTGGAGCGTATTTTTATCGCGGGCATGCAGGGGTTCGAGCAGGCGTCGAGACAACACCCGAATGCGCGCTTGGAGTTTGCGCAGCGCTCGATGAAGGCCACGTTTCAACGCGAAATAGACGGTTTGGAAACGCAACTGCCGTTCCTCGCCTCGGTCGGCTCGGTCTCGCCGTACATCGGTCTGCTGGGTACGGTTTGGGGCATCATGACCGCGTTCATGGGGCTATCAGTGGCCGAGCAAAGCACGCTCGCATCGGTCGCGCCGGGCATTGCCGAGGCATTGATCGCCACCGCATTGGGGCTGTTTGCCGCGATTCCGGCGGTACTGGCGTACAACCGCTTCACTGCGCAGGTGGATCGATTGACCTTGCGCTACGAGAGCTTTATTGATGATTTTTCCAACACTTTGCAGGCGCAATCCTAATCGGGCACAGGAGCCATCATGAGCCGAGTTTCTCCTTTATCCACGCGCCGCCGAGCCCGCAGAACCAACGCACAGATGAACGTCGTGCCCTACATCGACGTGATGCTGGTGCTGCTGGTGATTTTCATGGTGGTCGCGCCGATGATTCAAACCAAGGTGTTGAACCTCCCCTCGGTCGCCAAAGCCACTGCCGCGCAGGAGCCGCCGTTGATTGTGGAAATGAACGCGCAGGGCGTGTTGCACCTGAGCGACGCCAAAGGCGCGCAGCAATTCACCGACACCACACAATTGATCGCTCAGTTGCAACAGACGCTGCGCCAAAAACCGCAGCCGGTCGTGCTGGCTGCGGACAAAGCGGTGTCCTACGGCGAGGTGATGCGCGTGATGGATGCGCTTAAATCCGCCCAGATTGAGCGCGTCGGCCTGCTGTTAAAACAAACCCAAGGCGCTCAATAAACGTGACCGCGTGATTGAGCCACACTGAACCTAACGAGCAAATTGCCCATGTATTTGAGCCGCACAGCCACTCCCACCAACACCTTGCACAAGCCTTCGATGCTGGCAACGGTGCTGCTGCACGCATTGGTGCTCGGCGTGCTGTGGTGGGGTGCGAAATGGGCGGCACCGCAGCCAACCGAAGTGGAGCTGTGGGATGCAGGCAGCTTGGGCGGTGCCAACAGTTCGGCCAATGCCGCACAAAATACCGCCGTTGATGCCACCCCCGTCGAAAATGTCGCACCGACGCCAATGCCAGAACAGAGCGTAACGCAAGCACCGACGCAGCCGAGTATCACACAGCCGAACGTGACGCCGCCACCCGCACAGGTGCAGCCGGACATTGCCGCGCCGAACTCAAAACCTCAGCCACAAAAACCGACGGTACCGAATAACGCAGCTGCCAACAAACCACAAACCACGCCCAACAATGCCGCGCAAAAACCCAACACTGCGGCACGCAGTGATGTATTGGCGCAAATCCGCCAAGGCTCAGCCACCGGCGCAGGCTCCGGCACGGGCAGCGGCTCCGCCGCAGGTCGTGGTAATGCTAATTATGAGGAGTATAAAGCCAAAGTAGAATCTATGATTGAAGCACGTGGTCGCAATCAAGGTTTATCAGGCACCACGGGCAGAGTGAGTTTCCGCGTCGCACCCAATGGCAGCATCAGCAGCATAAGCGTCAGCGGCATGCCACCCGATAAGGCCGAAACGCTCAAACGCGTGATTTCAGGACTGGTACTACCACGCGAAAACGGCGCGATTCCGCCACCGGCACTCAGCGGCGGCATGAATTTTAATGTACGGATTTAATCATTCAGGAGACCATTGATGAACGCCTTATTTTTCACAGTCACCCCCATACGTCGCCTGCTTGAGCGCGGCCTGATGGCCATCGGCTTGCTCTGTGGTGTTTTGCTGAGCAATGTTGCCCAAGCGCAGTTATCAGGCGACTTGAATTTCACCGACAGCAACGGCTTGCCGGTCGCCACCGCGCATTTCATCGGCGAAGAATCCGCGCCGGTCAACATCACCGACGTGATTCGTGCCAATTTGTCGCGCAGCGGCGCATTGGTCAATTTCTCCGTCGATGGCGCGCATTTGGGGCTGGAAAGCGGCGCCAATCTGAACGACTGGCGTGCACGCGGCGCGCAAGCGCTCGTGGTCGGCAATGTCATCAACAACGGCGGCACGTACAGCGTGCATCTGCGCCTGTTTGACCTACGCAATAAGCAAAACCTCGGCGACTACGCACTGAACGTACCCGCGAGCGGCTTGCGCAACGCCGGTCACCGCATGGCCGATTTCATCTACGAAAAACTCACCGGCAAACGCGGCGCATTCAACACCCGCCTGTCCTACGTCAACCAAGCCGCTGGCAAATACCAGCTATTGATCTCCGACTCGGACGGACAAAACGCCACAGTCGCGTTGAACAGCAACCAGCCGATCATTTCACCCTCATGGTCGCCCGACGGCACGCGCGTGGCCTACGTCTCGTTTGAAAACCGCAAGCCTGTCGTATTCGTGCACCACTTGCCGACCGGTCAGCGCACCATGATCGCCAATTACAAAGGCAATAACAGCGCACCGGCGTGGTCGCCCGACGGCCAGTACCTCGCGCTTGCCCTCTCGCGCGACGGCAACACCCAGATTTACCAAGTCAGTGCCAACGGCGGCAGCGAAACGCGTCTGACGCAAAGCACGGGCAACATCATCGACACCGAGCCAACCTACGCTCCTGACGGCGCGCAGATTTATTTCACCAGCGACCGTGGCGGCGAGCCGCAAATTTACAAAATGAGTGCGAGCGGAGAAAACGCCGGTGCGGCGCAGCGCGTGACCTTCCAAAGCAATTACAACACCAGCCCGCGCATTTCACCGGACGGCACGAAAATGGCCTTCATCAGCCGCGTACCGGGCGGTTATCAAACCCACATCATGGATTTGCGCTACAGTGACGTACAAAGCATTTCCAACACCTTGCGCGACGAATCACCCAGTTTCGCCGCCAATGGCCAAGTGGTGCTGTACAGCACGCTTAAAAATGGCCGCAACGTCCTATCCGCCAGCTCCATCGACGGACGGATGCAACAAGAACTCCCCTTGCCCAACAGCCAAACGCGCTTTCCGGCTTGGGGTCCATTCATGAAATAGAGGAAGCACGGAACAACCCGAACCAGACGGTAAAGGTTATTCCATACTGCCCAAATATTTTTTACAACGGAGGACATCATGAACAAAACCCTACGCTACACCGCTGCCATCGCCGCCATCGCCCTATTGAGCGCCTGTGCCAGCAATAAAACCGCCACCGACAACAACGCCGTCAAAACCGTGGACGTGACCAACGGCATCGGTGCCGACGGCGTACCCGCACCACAAGCACGCAGCGTCTACTTTGACTTAGACCGCTACACCGTGCGTACCGATGGTCAGCCGGTCGTGCGCGCGCACAGCGAATTCCTCAACAAAAACCGCAATCAACACGTCCTGCTGCAAGGCAACACCGACGAGCGTGGTACGGCGGAATATAACCTCGCGCTGGGTCAACGCCGCTCCGAAGCAGTGAAAAACGCCATGAGTGCATTGGGCGTAAACACCTCGCAAATCGAAGCGGTGAGCTTGGGCAAAGAAAAACCCAAAGCGCAGGGCAGCAACGAAGCTGCGTGGGCAGAAAATCGCCGCGTTGATTTCGTTTACTAATCATTCAAGCAGCATTATTGGGAGAGCACCATGACACGTATGCCAATCCGTCTTGCCAGCCTATCGCTGGGCATCGGGCTACTGCTGGCACAACTGACGCAGCCGGCACAAGCAGCGCTGTTTGGCGACAGCAAATCCGTGATCGATCTGCGCAACAAACAAGAAGCACTGCAACAAACCGTGCTCTCCCAACAAAACCGCATCACCGAGCTATCGGACGCGCTCGCGCGCGCCAATGGCCAAATTGAACAACTCAATCGACAAGTGAGCGAGCTCAAAGCCGACCAAGCCAACGGCTACAAAGCGCTGGACGAACGTCTGCGCGCGCTCGAACCGATCCCGACCGAACAACTGATCCAACAAAGCTTCGATACCGCCGTCAGCCTGACTCAGAACGGCGACTATGCCAAAGCCAACCGTGCGTGGGCGCAGCACCTCAAATCCCACCCCGATCAAGCCAATAATGCCGATGTGCAATACTGGTACGGCGTCGCGCAATACGGCGCCCAATCCTACCGCAACGCCATCACGCGGCTGCAAACCTTCATGCAGCAATACCCGCAGGATGAACGCATTCCACACGCCATGCTGACCATCGGCAGCGCGCAAATCGCCAGCGGACAAAAAGCCGCCGGTATCGCCACGCTGCAACAACTGATTAAAAACCATCCGAATCACGCGGCCGCACAAACCGCGGAAAAAGTCATCAAAGGCTCGTGAGCGCTGAGGTTAACAGCTTGAAAAAACAAAGGCATTCCAGTTGAAATGCCTCAGATTGCTGACAAACTTTCTCAGTAGTTAAATTCAGTACAAAACCAAAGAAAAATATCGTCATACCCGCGAAAGCGGGTATCCAGAATATCAATAAAAACAAAAAGTTAGATTTATGGCTGGATTCCCGCTTTCGCGGGAATGACGGAGCTTTAGTTTATAATAAGATTTTGTCAAAGGCATTCCAGTTAGAATGCCTTTATTTTTCTACGTATTCCGAGGGCTTCATTCGCTCACACTCGGATACATCACGCACACCAAAATGCGCGCGCCCGCTTCGGATGCTTCATACACATGCGCCGTGTCTGCGGCAAATGTATGCGACTGCCCCACTTCGATCAGCGCCACATGATCCGCACGACCCACGCGCAAGGCACCGCTGAGCACCACGATATGCTCCTGAACACCTGCAGTATGCGCATCGGCGTGGCGCTGCGTGTGCGGCTGAAATTGCATGATATAGGTTTCGACGCGCTTCGCACCCAATTGCGTGTCGATCAATTCCGCCACAATCTCATTCGCCCCCGCGCCTGAAGCAGGCGAAACATTCACGCCGGAGATCAGCTCGGCACAGCTCACACCCAGCGCACCGGCCAATTTCCACAAGGTATCGATGGTCGGGTTACCCTCTCCGCGCTCGAACATAAAACCATAAAGAAACACGGAACAGACCTACCGTCTGTTTTGGTTGTTCCGTGTTTCCTTAACCGTCCATGATAAAGCCATATGCCAAACCAGCCGCCCACCGCATCTAAGGCCAAATCGTCCGGCCTACCCGTCACAGCCATAGTGCAAATGGTGGCCAGCGCCATGATTATTTTCGGCTCGGTTGGCTTTTTTCACAACAAACCGGCCTACCAGCACTGGAACTGGTGTTTAAAGAAACCCTCACCACAGCCGCGGTTGTCGCGATTGCATTGTGCTTTATCGGAACCCTGTTAACCCTGGCATGACGCTGTCCACGGATTTAAGCCCGATTTTGTCGCGCCATTTTTTAATCGCCGTGTTATCGGCGGTGTTTTACGCGCTGTTGATGATCAGCGGCAAAAATATCCGGCACACCAGCACCTACGCCACCACGTGGATACAAACCTTGGTCGGCGTCATCGTCTTGTTGCCCTTCGTCCGTCTCAACGCCTTCGCGCATCTGAGCCTCACCAACTGGGCGTTCATTGCCGCAACCGGCCTCATCCACACCGGCGTGGTGTTTTACCTGTTTTTTAACAGTATCAAACAGCTACCGACCCACATCACGGCGTTGCTGATTTTTTTAGATCCTGCCGTGGCCATTTTGTTGGACGTCCTGATCACCGGTTTTCATCCGTCGTTGTTACAAAATCTGAGAATTGCGCTGATATTTCTCGCCATGTCCATGAGTTTATTCAAAAAGCAGCCTAAAGCTCTGCCCGAGCGCAACAACAAAACCAATGAACTCTGAGTATTTCACTTATAATGAGCGTTCTTTCAACCCCTATAATGATCGAGGACATCATGCAAATTACGGATAACTCAGTTGTAAACATTCACTATACCTTGACCAACGATGCAGGCAATGTACTCGACAGCTCAGAAGGCCGCGAACCTTTGGCTTACCTTCACGGTCACCACCAAATCATTCCGGGTTTGGAAAACGCTTTGGTTGGCAAATCCGCCGGTGACGAATTGAACGTCACCATCGCGCCAGAAAACGCCTACGGCTTGCGCGTCGAAGAAGCGGTACAAACCGTGCCACGCGAAGCATTCGCGCAAATTCCTGATCTGGCGGTCGGTATGCAACTGCACGGCGAATCACCACAAGGCCCAATGTCTGTGGTGGTCAAAGAAGTCAACGATGACAACGTCGTGGTGGATGCCAATCATCCATTGGCGGGTGAAACCCTGCACTTCGCGGTGAAAATCGACAGCGTGCGCGCGGCGACCGAAAGCGAATTGGCACACGGGCACGCCCACCCTGGTGACGGTCACCACCATTGATCTGCTGCGCATCAGCCCAAAGTTTCTGATGCCAAGTCCATAAAAATGCCGATGGTTTGAACCCATCGGCATTTTTCGTATCAGGGATGATTCAGAAGTCGTTACAGACTACCCTCAACACCTTCGACCAACCAAGACATACCGCCCAAGGCCTTGTCGTCCATCGCTTGATCTTTAGCTACTTTTTCCGCGCCGCTTTGATCTTTCAGCGGGCCTACGAATACTTTACCGCCTTTGACCAGCTCGGCTTTTTTACTTTCCACCAAGGCTTTCACGTCCGCAGGAACAGCCGGATTCACGTCAACCAAGTCCACCCATTTGTCGGCAACGCCTTTCCATTGGTTGTCCACATGCACTTTGCCCGCCAATGCGTCGCGTACCGCTTGAGTGTAGAAGTCACCCCAGTTGATCACGGCAGAGGCCAAGTGTGCTTTCGGGCCGTAGGCTTTCATATTGGAGTCCCAACCGAATGCGTATACGCCTTTTTCTTCAGCAGTTTTCAATACCGCTGGAGAGTCGGTGTTTTGCAGCAATACGTCTGCACCTTGACCGATCAAGCTTTCAGCCGCTTGACGTTCTTTATTCATGTCAAACCATGAGCCGGTGAACACGACTTTGGTTTTCACCGCCGGGTTCACGCTGCGCGCGCCCAAGGTGTAGGCATTGATGTTGCGAATCACTTCAGGAATTTTGACCGAAGCAACAAAGCCGAGCGTGTTGGATTTGGTCATCTTGCCCGCCATCACGCCAGCCAAATAGGCTGACTCGTAGGTGCGCGCTTCGTAAGTACCCATATTCGGCGCATTTTTGTAGCCGGTGGCATGGTAGAACATAGTTTTCGGGCTGGTTTGCGCCACTTTCAGCGTCGGATCCATAAAGCCGAATGAGGTGGTGAAAATCACGTTGTTGCCTTTGGCCACCAAATCGCGAATCACGCGTTCTGCATCCGCGCCTTCTTTCACGCTTTCAACCTGTTGCGTGGTCACGGTCACACCGTCTTTGGCCAAGGCTTCGACCATCGCTTTGCGGCCGTTATCATGCGCGAATGTCCAGCCGCCGTCACCCACAGGGCCGACGTAGATAAAGCCCGCCTTGATTTCCTTGGCTGCCGTTGGTGCAGCTGCCGCAGGTGCTTGATCCGCCGGTTTAGCGGCGTCTTTGCCGCCACCGCAGGCCATCAAGGTCAGCGCTGTGATTAAAGATGCCGCAAAACCTGCTGTGCGGCCAAATGAATACGAAAATGCCATGAGATTACTCCGGTGATAGAAATGAAATCAAACAAATAAAACTACGGTAAAAACGGTTGCGACAGCGACATCGGCGCATTCATGCGAATCTTGCGCCAATCACGCGAAATCCAGCACAGCACGATCACCGTCGCGACATACGGCAAGGCATTGAGCACCTGCACATTGGTCATGAATGCGGCCAATGCCTTCACAAAACCCGATTGATGCGCCAACCAATCCTGAATCGGCTGATTCGCCGCCTGCACCGCAAAGCCGAGCGAGCGCATCAAACCAAACAATAAGGCGCCGAAAATCAAACGCGCCGGATGCCATGTGGCAAACACCACCAAAGCCACGGCGATCCAACCCATGCCGCCGGTAATGCCCTCTTGCCACGCCTTGAACTGCACCAGCGCCACAAACGCGCCGGCAAAGCCCGCCATCGCGCCCCCCAAAATCGTCATCGCGTAGCGAATTTTCAGCACATCGTAGCCAATCGAGTGCGCGACGCTGGGCGATTCGCCGACCGCACGCACCATCAGGCCGATTTTGGATTTGAACAGCAATACACCAAACACGATGCATAAAAACAGTCCCAAATACGCAGGCAGGCTTTGATTGAACAGCTCACCGACCAACGGCAATTGCGACAGGCCGGGAATACCCAACGGCGCAAAGCCCGGTACCGACAGACCGACGTATTTCACGCCCATCAGCGCCGACAAGCCCGTACCCAAAATGGTCAGCGCCAAACCAGTCGCTGTCTGATTGGTCAACAAACGCAATACCAAAAACGCGAATACCAAGGCCGCCAATGCACCAGTAACCACACCCGCGAGCATCCCCGCCCACGCATTACCCGTACTGAGCGCCACCGCAAAGGCCGAGACCGCGCCGAGCAGCATCATGCCCTCAACCCCCAAATTCAAAACGCCAGACTTTTCGGCGAGTAACTCGCCCATACCGGCCATAATCAGTGGGATGGAGGCCAGCAACACGCTGGCTAATAAGCTGGACCAAAAGGCGCTCATGATGTGTTTGAACCAATCGATGAAAAGGATATGAAGCGAAAAGACAAAAAGTCTTTTAAAAATAAGCCGCTATTATAATCTGAATGTGGGGGAAAAATGTACAAAAACCACTGGATGCGTCCATCGCGGTGGTTTTTACGCGTCAGATAAAATGGCGCAGGCCAAACAATCCGACGGCGCCCATATATTTATTTCATCGCCAATGTGGCGTAGCCCACGCCGATGAAATTGGTCGAAACGTCACGATCGTTAAACAAGAATTTCGCGCTCAAATGATCCGGCGTGAGGCGATCCAGTTGGCGTGCCACGCGCTCTTTATAACCCTCGGTTTTCCAAAACAGCGTGCCTTCGACCAAAATTCCCGTCGTGACCGGTTGTAAGTCCGCCGCGTCACCGGACAGCAGGTGCGCATTTTGTCCCATGATGATGGCGGCCAAAATCACTGCCGTGAAATCCGCACTGCGGTCAATGATTGCCTGCGCAGTTTGTGCGATATAGGCATCGGGGTAATGGCGCAACAGCGTGACCTGACCCGCATGCGTGGCAATGTCGTCGGGATCAAAAGCAAAACCGTCTTTCAAACTCATGCACAGATCGCGCCCGACGATTTGCCCGAAAATCGGTGCGATGTAGCGACCGGAAGCGGCCTTTTCAACGCGCTGCTTGCCCGGATTGTCATCCACGCGACGTTCATTCAGCGCGTCATCGTATTCAGTTAAAAAGGCCGGATGGAAATTGCCCACTTCCAAATTAACCGCCATCACCTCATCGTCGCGCCAGCCTTGTTTTTCCTCGGCGCTGAGTTTGCCGATCTGATCCACGCGATAGTAGGCCGCAGCGTTCAGCCCCGTGCCGGCAATCAAACCGATGTATTGGTCACAGTCAGCCAACCAAGCACCCGCCACCAGTGTGGTCACGGTATCGTTCAGCACTGGCACTTTATGCGCGGTTTGGCCGTTATTCGCAATCGCTTGGCAAATTTTGCTGCGCAGGGACTCGCCGATCACGCCCTCGACATTGATGCCTTTGGTCCACGTCACCAGTCGCGCATCATTGTCGGGTGTATTGGTTGACGGATAAGAAAAACAATAGCCGAGATCGAATTCCGGCTCATCGGATACTTTGTGAATCAGGTCGGCCTGACGTTGAAAAAAGGTATCGGCATCAATCGCGCCAACCACCTGCGCTTCGCTCATCAAAAATTCGTCGCGGTATTTCTTTTTGGTGAACTGTACTTCTTTGCCGTTAAACCCGACTTTCGCCGCGCGCACATTGGTGCCGCCCGCATCCAGCACCATGACGTCGCCGTTCAATTCGGTTTTGGGCAAACACACAAACGCCGGTAGCGCTTTAATCTGCTGATTGGGCTGCGCCAAGCCCTGGGCAATTTCGCCAACCAGTTGGTCACGCAATTGTTCGAGTTGTTCAAAGCTTAAAGCCAGATTGCTAACGGGGTGCGGAGTGTACATGATGGGCCTGCTCAGTCGTCTCAGTGGTATGTGGAGGGCTAAATGAAACTGATTACAACGGTGAAATTATGCCACTTTTTTGACCTCGGGCGTGAAAAAAACGCGTACCTGCACGCGAATATTAACAGCGCCCGTGCATATCCATGACAGCAGGCGAATAGGTGTGGATTTTATAGGCAAAAAGCCCACACATATTCGCCCGCATCGGCACGCGCGCCACGACGCAGCTGCGCCAAATCTGCTTGAATGTCGCGTTGTGCCTGACGTTTGTTTTGCGCACGCAGTGCCTTGTTGCTCGGACGATGACTGCCCGCATGACGCGCATGCGCCGCAGCAACCAGCGGATTGCGCGGGCGCGAAGGTGGAATAACCCGTTTTTTCGTTTTCATCATATTTATCCTATAAAAAATGAACGATGTCGATGAACTATCGACCGTGTAAAGATAACAAACACACGAGGCAAACGTTGACAGCGCTTGGCGGTGATTCAGCTCGAAAAATCCGTCCGCAGCCAACGCAACCATTACCTTTACAAAACTTTACGCGTGTACCCACAATCCAGCAACACAGCCCCCCTAAAATACCCTCATGAAAACAGCTCCTCTTGTTTTCACACACATGAAAGGAATCTTAATGAAAAAAATAATTGCACTGATGGTCACCGCCACATTCGGTTTGGCCAGTTTCTCCAGCATGGCCGCTCCGCAGCCGACGCCCAACACGCCAGCGGCAACCGCTGCCGCTCCTGCGCCACAATATGCGCAAACAAAGAAGGCACAACAAAAGCCCAAGGCACCGAAGAAAGCCAAAAAGCGCAACGCGACACCCACGCCGCGTAAAGCGCCTCAACACGCAATACCATCCACGCCTGTTCGCCCTTAATGAGCAGCAGCTTCACGAAAAAAGCCTTGTAATTACAAGGCTTTGGCTTTTTTCACTCAACGCATACGAATCATCATTCAGCACATACGGTCACGCCGCCAAGCCACTGTGGCGCAGCAGCGCATCGACTTGCGGTTCGCGCCCACGCAGCGCCTTGAACGACGTCATCGCCGGACGTGAGCCGCCGACAGCGAGCACCTCGCGCCAGTAGCGTTGTCCCAGATCCTGATTGAGCAGCGGCGCACCCTGCGCCACAGCCTCCTCAAACATCGCGAACACGTCCGCCGAAAGCACTTCCGCCCATTTGTAGCTGAAATAACCCGCCGAATAACCACCCGCGAAAATATGGCTGAAGCTGTGCGCAAAGCGATTGAATTCCGGCACCGGCATCACCGCCACGCGATCGCGCACCTCGTTCATCACGCTGAAAATCATATTCGGCTGCGCGTCCACATACTCCGCGTGTAGACGCATGTCGTACAGCGAAAACTCGATCTGGCGCAGCATCTGCATGCCCGATTGGAAGTTTTTCGCCGCCAACATTTTATCAAACAACGCGCGCGGCAAAGTCGCACCGCTTTGCGCATGTGCGCTCATGTCGGCGAGCACATCGTAGTCCCAACAGAAATTTTCCATAAACTGACTGGGCAACTCGACCGCATCCCACTCCACGCCGCGAATGCCCGACGCATCCATATCGCCCACCTGCGTGAGCAAATGATGCAGTGCGTGACCGCTCTCGTGAAACAGGGTAATCAAATCATCGTGGTACAAATAGCTGTCAGCCTCGCCCTGCAACGGCGCGCTGAAATTACACACCATGTGCGCCACCGGTGTTTGTATTTCGCCCTTGTATAGGCGATGCACGCGCACTTCGTCCATCCACGCGCCCGAATTTTTACCCGCGCGCGCATACGGATCGAGGTACACACCACCGATGACCGCACCGCTTGGGTTCAACACGTCAAAAAACTGCACGTCCTTGTGCCAGGTTTGCACGCCCTCGTTACGCTGCAAGCGCACGCCGAACAGCGATTCCACCACTTTGAACAAACCACTCAAGGATTTTTTCAGCGGGAAATAATTTTTCACCTCTTGCTCAGAAAAGGCATAGCGCTGCTCACGCAGTTTTTCACTCGCATACGCCATGTCCCACGCCTGCAAATCGTTCAAGCCCAACTCCTGCGCGGCAAAAGTTTTCAACTCCTGTATATCGCGCTCAGCGAACGGTCGCGCCTTGTCTGCCAAATCGAGCAGAAACTCATTCACCTGCGTCACCGACTCCGCCATTTTCGGCGCGAGCGAGACTTCGGCGTAATTCGGGTAATCGAGCAGTGCCGCAATGCGTTGGCGAATCGCCAACAGCCGCTGCATGATCGCGGTATTGTCCAGCGCCGCATCACCCAAATCCGACGCGCGCGTCACGTTCGCACGGTACACCTGTGCGCGCAAAGCGCGGTCATCGGCGTATTGCATAATCGGGAAGTAGCTGGGGAAATGCAGCGAAATTTTATAACCGTCTTTGCCATCGGCCTGCGCGGCTTCGCGCATCGCGCTCAAGACATCCTCGGGCACGCCGCTCAATTCATCTAAGCGCGCGTAGTAAGCGTAAGCATTGGTCGCATCGAGCAAGTTTTCGGAGAATTTGGCCTGCAACTGCGCCGCTTCGCTGGCCAACTGCGCGTATTCGGCGCGCGCCTCGCCTTTGAGCAGCGCACCGGACAAGGCAAAATCACGCAAGGCATGGGTCACAATGTGTTGGCGCGTCGGCGTGAGCGCAGCGAAATTCGATGCCTGCGCCAGTGTCTGATAATGCGCCATGATGGTTTCGTTCTGCCCCAACTGCGTCCAAAACTCGGTGATCTCGGGCAAGAATCGGTTGTATTCAGCACGCCATTGCTCACTGTCCACCACATGATGCAGGTGCGTGACCGCGCCCCAAATACGCGAGAGCTGCTCGGCTTTGTCGTTGAGAAACTCCACAAAGTTATCCCAAGTGATCTGCTCGGGCGATAATTGTTCCACCGTTTGTACGGCACTTTTTGCCTCGGACAGCGCGGCT
Source organism: uncultured Hydromonas sp. (assembly GCA_964502825.1). GTDB lineage: Bacteria > Pseudomonadota > Gammaproteobacteria > Burkholderiales > Burkholderiaceae > CTSOIL-112. The sequence goes on from CAZCYS010000004.1 coordinate 17,280, forward strand.
TGTACCGCCTCGGCGACATACTCGGGCCTCATCTCTGCCCAATGTGGCAAATCGCTCAAATCCAGCAAAGGATTATCCCTGTGGATTACTTGAGTTGTATCTGTTGTAGTTGTTGTATCTATTGTATCTGTTGTATGAGTCATCTTTGTCATGCGATCAGTCCCTGTTAAAACCCATCCTGCCCAATTCCTAACCCAGCGGCAAGACACCATTATCTCAAACTCAGCCGAAATCCTATCATAAGGAAGCGCGGAGCAACCCAACCCTGTTTGCATTCACACATTTGTCATACAGATTCGCTACAGTTTGGCTACCACAAAGCACTATATACGCCATCAATGTGTAGTGACTTTGAAACATTCACGATTAACTGTTTTGAACAAAGGACACCCCATGAGCCAAAATCCCCACATGCGTTTTGACGATCAAGCCTTTAACGACGAGAACTCCAACGACAGCGACAACCGCTCTTTTGAACAGATTCTGCGCGAGCGCGTGAGCCGCCGTGACGTGCTCAAAACCGGCGCGGCACTGGGCACCGTCACGGCAGGCGCGATGATGTTTGGCTACAGCCCGCAAGTACACGCAAAAAACGACAATCCAACGCAAGCTGCCAAACAGCTCAATTTCAAAGCCGTTGACAAAAACACCTTGGATACCGTCAGCGTTCCGGCCGGCTACACCGCCAGCATCATCTACGCATTGGGCGACCCACTCAAAGCCGACGTACCGGCTTACCGCAACGATGGCTCCGACACCCAATTTGAACACCGAGCAGGCGACCACCACGACGGTATGGAATGGTTCGGTTTAGACGACGCAGGGCGTCCTTCGCGCACCGCGACGACGCGCGGCCTGCTCGGCATGAACCACGAAGCCACCACCAACGAAAAACTCTCCTCGCACTTTATACACAGTGACGGCGGTGTGAATACCCTACCGCGCCCAGAGCAAGAGTCCGACAAAGAAATCGCGCTGCACGGCGTCTCCTTTGTCGAAGTGCGCCAAGCCAACGGCCAATGGCGCTACGAGCAAAACTCACCGTTCAACGCTCGCCTCACGCCAAACACACCGATCGCATTATCCGGCCCTGCCGCAGGCAACGCCCTGATGAAAACCAAATTTGACGTCTCGGGGAAACGCGCTCGCGGCACATTAAACAACTGCGGCACAGGCAAAACCCCGTGGAATACCCTGCTCACGGGTGAAGAAAACTGGGCGGGCTATTTTTTCCGCAGTGCCAACGATGACGCCGCGCGCAACGATCAAAGCGTAGTCGCACTCAACCGCTACGGTCGCAAACAAGGCGAAGCCTCGCGCCACGGCTGGGAAAGCTCCGGCACGCAAGACCGCTTCGCTCGCTGGAATAACAGCCAAATCGGCACCTCCAAAGACGGTTCGGACGACTACCGCAACGAAATGAACACCTTCGGTTACATGGTCGAAATCGACCCGTACAGCGCCACCAAACGCGCGAAAAAGCGCACCGCACTCGGTCGTTTTGCGCACGAGTCGGCCTCATTCAATCTACTCAAACCACGCCAACCGCTGCACATCTACATGGGCGATGATGCGCGCAACGAATACATCTACAAATTCGTCAGCGCAGAACTCTGGGATCCGGCAGATGCCAACAGCGCCAACCCATTGGCGGTGGGCGACAAATACCTTGATCGAGGCACACTATACGCCGCCAAATTCAATGCCGACGGCACAGGCCAATGGTTGGAATTATCAATGAACAACCCCGCGATTAAAAATTACAAAGGCTACACCTTCAAAGATTTGGGCGATATTTGCATCAATGCGCGCTTAGCCGCCGATGCCGTCGGCGCAACCAAAATGGATCGCCCTGAGTGGAACGGCTCGCACCCCGTCACCGGCGAAGTGTATTTCACCCTGACCAACAACAGCAAACGCAGTGTGAACCCCAAAAAAGGTGAAGTCGCACCGGATGCGGCCAACCCACGCGTTTACACCGACATGAAAAACGGCAAGGCGCAAGACGGCAATCCCAACGGCCACATCCTGCGCCTGCGCGACAATCTGACGCGCGGCAAAACCAACTTTGCATGGGACATCTACCTGTTTGGTGCAGAAGCACTGGCCGACGCCAGCACCATCAACCTCTCGCGACTGACCGACGACCAAGATTTCTCCAGCCCAGACGGCATCGCATTCAGCCCATCCACCGGCATTTGCTGGATTCAAACCGACGACTCAGCCTACACAGACCAAACCAACTGTATGATGCTTGCCGCCATTCCGGGGCGCGTCGGCGACGGCCCAACCATTCAGTTGAACTACATCAATGCCGAAGGCCAAGCCGTACCTGTCACCACGCCGGTTGGCAAAGCGCCTTCCAGCACGGAACTCAAACGCTTCTTGGTCGGGCCGAAAGATTGCGAAATCACCGGACTGTGCGAAACACCGGATGGCAAAGCAATTTTTGTCAACATCCAGCACCCGGGTGAAAACACCCCGCTCGCCAACATCGGCGCGCCCGAGCAATACACCAGCCACTGGCCGGCCAATGCGGGCTACGGCGCTGGCAAACGCCCACGCTCGGCGACCATCGTCATCACCAAAGATGATGGCGGAGTCATCGGTAGCTGAACCGATCAATAGCGCGTCGGCTTGACGACGCGATGTATTAAAAAAACAATCTCCTTTGGTGCAACTTCGGTTGCACTTTTTTATAGGCAATACAGAACAAGCGCTACCGTCTGGTTTGGCTTATTGCATGTTTCCTATATAATCAATACCCGAAGACCTCGCCACTGAAACGAACCTTAAAGGAAGGCTTATGCACAACGTCACCATCTACCACAATCCCAAATGCGGCACGTCGCGCAACGTCCTCGCACTGATCCGCGCCACCGGCATCGAGCCGACCATCATCGAATACCTGAACAACCCGCCGACGCGCGAACAACTCGTGCAACTGCTCGCCGATATGGGCATCTCTGTGCGCGAACTGCTGCGCGAAAAAGGCACGCCGTACGCGGAGTTGGACTTAGGCAATCCGAAATGGACGGATGACGAACTGATTGACCAAATCATCGCCCACCCGATTTTGATGAATCGTCCGGTGGTCGTGACTGAGTTGGGGACGAAGCTGTGCCGTCCGTCGTCTGAAGTGGTATTGGATATTTTGCCGCAGGGTTTAAAAGCACCGTTTGTCAAAGAAGACGGTCAGGTGATTGAGCCAAAATAATCCCGAAATAACCCGAATGTAATTGAAAAAAGGGCGCCATCATGCGCCCTTATCTTTTTTAACCACTACACCCACCCATCAAACCACGCCGACTTTGGCATGGACCTTGACCGATTCGGTTTGATGCGGCAGCAGGTGATGGCGCACAAATTCCTCGGTACAGACGCGCCACGAAAAACGCTCCGCGTGCGCCCGCGCCACCACCGGCTCGATATGCAATGCGCGCAAACAAGCCATGCGCAAATCCTCGTCCAACGCACCCGCAGCACTGTCACCGATCACATCAATCGGCCCTGTGACCGGATACGCCGCGACCGGCGTGCCGCAGGCGAGCGCCTCCAGCAGCACCAGACCAAAGGTATCGGTCAAACTCGGAAAGACAAACACATTCGCGGATGAATACACTTGCGCCAGACGTTCAGCATCCAGCACACCCAAATAATGAACCTCGGGAAACTGCTGTTTGAGTTTGGCCAGCGCCGGGCCTTCACCGACCACCCATTTGCTGCCGGGCAAATCCAGCTTGAGAAAAGCCTCGATGTTTTTCTCCACCGCCACGCGCCCGACATACAGAAAAATCGGCTCGGTCGTATTGAGTACGCGCTCCGTGCGCGGATAAAAATGTTCGGTGTCCACGCCGCGCGCCCACATCTTCACATTGCGACAGCCGTATTGCGCTAAATCACGCGCCACAACGTCGGTCGGCGCGAGCATGGCCTGCGCGGGCGCATGAAACCAGCGCAAAAACCGATAAGTCCAGCTCAACGGCACGCCGAATCGCGCCCGCACGTATTCGGGAAAACGCGTGTGGTAGGCGGTGGTGAACGGTATTTCATGCTTGATCGCATACGCACGCGCAGCCAAACCGAGCGGCCCTTCGGTGGCAATATGCATTGCGTCGGCTTGCTCGGCCTGAATGATCTGCGCCACGCGTTTGAACGGAAACAGCGACAGGCGAATTTCCGGATAGGTCGGGCACGCTACGGTACGAAACAATTGCGGCGTGATCATCACCACCTCATGCCCCATTTTTTCCAGCTCGCGGTTGGTCGCCTGTATGGTGCGTACCACACCATTGACCTGCGGCAACCATGCGTCGGTGACGATTAGTATTTTCATGACGATCTTATCCTTATTGAAATACGAAAAAAGTAAAACCCTATTTTTTCCGCGTTTCCTTATCTTTTATGAGCGAATGGTTTCAGCCAGTTTTTGATCTGTGTCAACAAGTGCAGTGATCGGCTCTTTCGCCACCTGCTCCAGTACCAATGGATCAAATGCCGTTATCAGTTCAGGCAAAACCAAGCCATCAACCGTCGGTTTGATTTTCTGCTTTTTCTGTTTTTGCGGCTTTTTCACTTTTTTGACGACTTTCGGCGCGCAGCACCAGTATTCGATGGCCAAATGACCGCTGGCATCCTCGGAAATAGCCGTCAGACTTTCCACCCAATCGCCGCTGTTCAGATAAGTCACGCCCTTGATGTCTCGAATTTTCGCTTTGTGGATGTGGCCGCACAGCACCGCTTGGCAATCGCGGCGCGCCGCTTCGGTGGCGACCGCGTTTTCAAAATCGTCAATATAGCTGACCGCGTTTTTCACCTTGTCTTTGAGAAACTGCGACAGCGACCAGTACTCCAGCCCCATTTTCGCGCGCCACAAATTGAGCCAGCGATTGGCTTTGAGCGCGAACATATACAGCTCGTCGCCGAGCTTGGCCAGCCACTGCATATTTTGCACCACGCCGTCGAACAAATCGCCGTGCAGTATCCAAATGCGTCGCCCGTCCGCCGTGGTGTGAATCACCTCGTCCGCCACCTCAATTCCACCGACGGCCAGATTGGGCGTGTGTTTGAGAAAGTCGCGCACAAACATATCGTGGTTGCCGGGGATGAAGACAATGCGCGTGCCTTTGCGTGCCTTGCGCAACAATTTTTGAATCACATCGTTGTGCGCCTGCGGCCAGTACCAGCGCTTTTTGAGCTGCCAGCCATCAATGATGTCTCCGACCAGATAAATGCACTCGGCTTCGTTGTGCGCGAGAAAATCCAACAAAGCATGCGCCTGACAGTCCTTCGTGCCCAAATGAATGTCGGACAACCACAAGGTGCGGTGACGCTTGATTTCATTGACCTCGTTAACCTCGTTGATCTCATTGATTTCGGACATCGGCGGTTCAAACTCGTTCATCTGCATGATTTCACCCCTGTTTGTGCGGATGCCACCATGCTACAAGCCGTTTATGACCGATTGATTAAAGCGTCACGTGAGCGCTCAAATAGCAACCCGATTCACACCATCATTTGTCCAAAAAACCACAACCAAAAGAAACATACCTTAATAAATAAATTCCATAAAAATGACACGATACTACTTTAAAGTAAAAATAACTATTATTTTAAAAATAACAATCAAGTATTCTGATTTTTAATAAAAACGTATTAAAAAAGAATTAAATTAATAAGAAAGGACGAAAATGCAGCTAACCACCGCCTACCTCAATGGTCGTTATGTACCAATCCGTGCTGATGCAGAAACCGAGCACAGCATCAATCCGGCGACCGGCGAGCCGATCGCGCAGATTCAAACCTCCGATGCCGACGAAGTCAACGCCGCCGTGCGTTACGCGCAAGCCGGACAAAAACAGTGGGCGGCCAAAACCGCCGTGGAGCGCAGCCGAGTGCTGCTCAAGGCGGTGGACTTGCTGCGCGCGCGCAACGATGAATTGGCACATTTGGAAACCCTCGACACCGGCAAACCCATCAGCGAAACCGCCAGCGTGGATATTCACACCGGCGCGGACGTAATCGAGTATTACGCCGGTTTGGCCGTGGCGATTGAGGGGCGGCAAATTCCGCTGCGCGAGAGCAGCTTCGTCTACACCCGCCAAGAGCCGCTCGGCGTAATCGCCGCAATCGGCGCATGGAACTACCCGATGCAAATCGCCATGTGGAAAGCCGCACCGGCGCTGGCGGCGGGCAACGCCGTGGTGTTCAAACCAAGCGAATTAACGCCGCTCACGGCCTTGAAACTGGCGGGAATTTTCACCGAAGCGGGCTTGCCCGACGGCGTATTCAACGTGGTTTTGGGCGACGCGCGTGTTGGGCAGCAACTGTGCACGCACCCCGACATTGCCAAAGTCTCGTTCACCGGCAGCGTGCCAACCGGCAAACACGTCATGGCGCAGGCGGCACAATCGAGCCTGAAAGACGTAACCATGGAGCTGGGCGGCAAATCGGCGCTCATCGTCTGTGCCGACGCGGACATCGAGCTGGCGGCGGACATTGCGATGATGGCGAATTTTTACAGCAGCGGCCAAGTGTGTACCAACGGCACACGGGTGTTTGTGCACCACACCCTCCAAGCGGCATTCGAGCACGCCATCGTCACCCGCGTCGCGCGCATTCGCATGGGCGATCCGCTCGATGCGGCCACCAATTTCGGCCCCGTGATCGGCTTTGCCCACCGCGATAAGGTATTGAACTACATCCGCAGCGGCGTGCAAGACGGCGCGCGCCTGCTGTGCGGCGGCGATACCGTAGAACCCGCATGGCAGAACGGCGCCTACGTCGCGCCGACCGTATTCACCGACTGCCGCGACGAGATGCGCATTGTGCGCGAAGAAATTTTCGGGCCGGTGATGAGCATTTTGAGTTTTGACTCCGAAAACGAGGTAATCGCACGCGCCAACGCGACTGAGTATGGTCTCGCCGCTGGCGTCGTCACACCCGATTTGAAATCCGCACACCGCATCATTGGTCAGCTTCAGGCCGGTATCTGCTGGATCAATACTTGGGGCGAATCGCCCGCGCCGATGCCGGTCGGCGGCTACAAACAATCCGGCATTGGCCGCGAAAATGGCATGCAAACGCTGTTGCACTACACCCAGACCAAAGCCGTTCAAGTCGAGTTAGGCGAATTCGTATCGGTGTTTTAACGCCGAGTGACCTGCATTTACGAACCCATGAGGAAAACAATGAACTCAAAAATCACTCAGGAATACGACTACATCATCATTGGCGCCGGCAGTGCGGGCAATGTATTGGCCGCGCGCTTGACCGAGGACGCCCACACGCGCGTGCTGCTGCTGGAAGCGGGCTTGCCCGACTACCGACTGGATTTTCGCACGCAAATGCCCGCCGCGCTGGCCATGCCTTTGCAAGGCACCACCTACAACTGGAGCTACAAAACCGACCCGGAGCCGTATATGAACAACCGCGTGATGGACTGCGGGCGCGGCAAAGGTTTGGGCGGCTCGTCGCTGATTAACGGCATGTGCTACATCCGTGGCAATGCGCTGGATTTCGATCACTGGGCGAAAATCGACGGTTTGGCCGATTGGACGTATGCCGACTGCCTGCCCTATTTCAAACAATCCGAAGCGCGCGACGCGGGCGCGAACGACTACCACGGCGGCGACGGACCGATCGAAGTCACCACCGCCAAGCCAAACGCCAACCCACTGTTTGAGGCCATGATACGCGCCGGTGAACAAGCCGGTTATCCACGCACCGAGGATTTGAACGGCTTTCAGCAAGAAGGCTTCGGCCCGATGGACCGTTTCGTCACACGCAAGGGTCGCCGCGCTTCAACCGCGCGCGGTTATCTGGACATGGCCAAAGGCCGCCCGAACCTGACCATCCACACCCGCGCACTGACCGACGTCATCCTATTTGACGGCTTGCGCGCCTGCGGCGTGCGTTTTGAACACCAAGGGCAAATGCGCAGCGCCTACGCCACACGCGAGGTCATCCTCAGCGCGGGAGCCATCGCCTCACCGCAGATTTTGCAACGCAGCGGCGTAGGACCGGGCGCATGGCTGCGCGACGCGGGTATCAGCGAGATTTTGGATTTACCGGGCGTGGGCAATAATCTGCAAGACCATTTGGAGCTGTACATGCAATACGAATGCACGCAGCCCGTGTCCATCGCGCCGGCGACACAATGGTGGAATAAACCGGCCATCGGCGCGCAGTGGCTGTTCGCCGGAACCGGCTTGGGCGCGACCAATCACTTTGAAGCAGGCGGCTTCATCCGCAGCGACGAGCGTTTTGAATGGCCAAACATCCAGTACCATTTTCTGCCCATCGCCGTGCGTTACGACGGGCGCAATGCCAGCAAGTCACACAGTTTCCAAGCGCACGTCGGCTCGATGCGCTCACCCAGCCGAGGACGGATCAAACTCAAATCGCGCGACCCGAAGCAACACCCCAGCATTTTGTTCAACTACATGTCACATGAACAGGATTGGCAAGAGTTTCGCGCCGCCATCCGCATCACCCGCGAGATCATGAACCAACCGGCGCTGGACGCCTATCGCGGGCGCATCATCACCCCGACCGATGACATTCGCACCGACGCGCAGTTGGACGAATACGTGCGTCAGCACGCCGAAACCGCCTACCATCCATCCTGCACCTGCGCGATGGGCGAAGGCAACGACGCCGTGGTGGATGGCCAAGGCCGCGTACACGGTCTGAGCGGCCTGCGCGTGGTCGATGCGTCGATCATGCCGAACATCATCACCGGCAATTTGAACGCCACCACCATCATGCTGGCGGAAAAAATCGCCGATCGCATTCGTGGAAAAACGCCTTTGCCACGTGCCGACGTCCGCTATTTTCAAGCCGACGGTCGTGCGCCGCGTACTACCCCGCAGCGCGCGAACAGCGCAGCATAAGCAATAATAACAAGGAGCTTGCATGCACAGTCCACAGACACCTGACAACGGCGGCAGCAGCAGTTTGACCGTGAATAAAACGGTTTTTACCGCCTCATCCCTGATTTCCATCGTCCTGATTGCACTGACGATCGCCTTTCCAAGCGCCAGCGAAAACGTGCTGGGTCGCGCCATGACTTGGATTTCCGACTATTTCGGTTGGTACTATATGTTGGTCGTCGCGGCTTACAGTCTGTTTGCACTGTATGTCGGTTTGTCTCGTTACAGCAATATCAAATTGGGACAAGACCACGATAAGCCGGATTTTCCGTTCATCACATGGGCGGCGATGTTGTTCTCCGCCGGTATCGGCATTGACCTGCTGTTTTTCGGGGTGTCCGAGCCGTTGGCGCATTACCTCGCACCGAGCATGGGCGAAGGAGCCACGCCCGAGGCCGCGCGTGCCGCGATTGCCCAGACATTTTTGCATTGGGGCCTGCACGGTTGGGGCATTTACGCGCTGATCGGCATGACTCTGGCGTATTTCGCCTATCGCCACCGTCTGCCTTTGGCGCTGCGCAGCGCGTTGCTGCCGGTATTTGGCAAGGAGCGCACCGAGGGCTGGCTCGGCCACAGCGTCGATACTTTCGGCGTGGTTTGTACGCTGCTGGGGATTGCCACCAGTTTGGGGATTGGGATTTTGCAGGTGAACGCAGGACTGACGCATGTGTTTGGCATCGAGTCGAGTAAATTGGCGCAGTCATTGATCATTATCGGCGTCATCGTGGTCGCCGGTCTGTCCGCCATGACCGGCGTGGAGCGCGGCGTGCGACGTTTGTCGGAAATCAATATGGGCGCAGCAACGTTGCTGTTGATTGCGCTGCTGGTGTTCGGGCCCACTGCGTTTTTGCTCAATGCGTTTTCACAAAACGTCGGGGATTATTTCCAAAACATTATCGGTAAAACCTTTGACGTTTACGCCTACGAGGGCGCGGTCGGCGCGGAGTGGAAGGCCTCTTGGACGATCTTTTTCTGGGCTTGGTGGGTTGCTTGGGCGCCATTTGTCGGGCTGTTTATCGCGCGCATCTCGCGTGGTCGCACCTTGCGCGAATTTGTCTTCGGCGTGATGTTCATTCCTCTGGGCTTTATCTTCGCGTGGTTCTCGATTTTTGGCAACAGCGCGATTGATTTAGTCAGCCACGGCGCGGTCGATTTGGGACAAGTGGCTCTGGAGGATCCGGCGATGGGCATGTTCCGCCTGTTTGAGCATTATCCGTATGCCTCGGTCTGGTCATTGGCCGCGGTGGTCATCGGCTTGATTTTCTTCGTGACCTCCGCGGACTCGGGGGCGCTGGTTCTGGCCAACTTAAGCTCGAAAGGCCTGTCATCAGAGACTGACGCGCCGATTTGGTTGCGTCTGTTTTGGGCGGCGGCAACCGGCTTGATCACGCTGGGCTTATTGTTCGCCGGTGGTTTTGCATCGTTGCAATCAGTCTCAGTCATCGCGGGCTTGCCGTTTTCGTTCATTTTGCTGATTTATATGCTGTCCATGTGGTCGAGCCTGCGTCAGGAGGGACATAAACGCAAAGCATCCGGTGTGGATATGCCGGCACTGATTGGCAACGGCCTGCTCTGGCGCGAACGTCTGGCACGCATTGTGAATTTCCCCAGCTTGAACGAGGCGAAAAAATTCATGCAGTACAAAGTGCATCCGGCCATGCTCGGCGTAGCACAAGAGCTGAACAAGCAAGGCATCGAAACCAAGGTTGTGCGCAACGATGAGGACGACAATCAGGGCGATCACCTGAGCTTTGAAGTGATGCACGGCGAAGAAGTGGATTTCGTCTACCAAGTGTACTTGGTGGAGGCGATCAAGCCGGTATTTGCTCTGGAGCAATCAACCAACATCGCCTCGCTGCATGAGCAGGACAAATACTACCGCGCTGAAGTGTATCTGAGCGAAGGCAGTCAGGAGTACGATTTGCTCGGCTACACCAAAGAGCAAATCATCGCCGACATCCTGAATCAATACGAGCGGCACATGCAGTTCCTGCACCTGAAACGCTGATGCTTCTGTGCATAACGCATCGCAAAAAAAACGCCACCGCAGATTAAAGCGGTGGCGTTTTTTTATGATGGATTCAGAGTATGCAATTTAACGCAAACTCTGCCAATACGCATTCACCCCCGTGAGCAACATCTGCACCGACACCGCGACCAAAATCATCCCCATCAAACGCTCCATCGCAACCGTAAAGCGATCACCCAAACGCCGCTGCACCACATCGGCAAAATACAAAATCACACCCGTCGTCGCCATCACCACCGACAGCGCACCAACCATTTGCCCCAAATGATTCGGCGCCTGCGCTGCGAGCAGCATCACCGTCGCCATCGACGACGGCCCCGCCATACCGGGGATCGACAACGGCACGATGAACGGCTCCTGATCGCTGGAGGCCACGCCCATAATGCCCTCGGGATGTGGGAAAATCATGCGAATCGCGATCAAAAACAACACCACCGCACCACCGATTTGCAAAGCCCATTCGGTCAAATGCATGATCTGCAAAAAGCGTTTGCCCATGAGCATGAACACCAACAAAACAGCAAACGAAATAATGGTTTCGCGCACGATGATGCGGCGACGCTTGCGAATCGAATAACGATTTAAAATACCGCTGAACAGCGGAATATTGCCCAAGGGGTCAACGACCAAAAACAACAAAACCGCCGCAGCGGCAAAACTGGTTTCCATACCTACCTATAACTAAAAAATAAAAAATCAAACACCTTACTGAACGCCACCACGCCATTGCGCCAGCGCATTCAAAACCTTCGCGGGATAGTTCAATTGCCCCAAACTGCCGTTGTAGCGCGCCAACGCCCGCACCAAATCGCCCTGTTCTTGATCAAGGTAGTGTCGCAAAATCACGCAGCCGTAGCGAATATTGATACGCGCATCGTGCAGCGCACGCACTTGTCCATCACCAATCGTTTTCGTCCAAAACGGCATGACCTGCATCAGGCCGCGTGCATTGGCTGGGCTGATGGCGCGCGAATTGAAGCGGCTCTCGACCTCAATCACCGCCAAAACCCAATCGGGGTCTAAACCGGCGCGGCGCGCTTCGTAGTCAACGATGGACAGCAATTGTGATTGCAGATGCGGCGGCGCGACAAACCGACTCAAACGCGGTTGAACCCGCGTGTGCCACGCTCTAAACGCCTGATATTCTGCCGCATTGCCAAAAGGTCTCTGGCTCGGCACGCCCGCCGAAATGGATTGACGCAACAAGGTTCGCACGCTGTCGGCCAATGCTTCTTCCCGTTGCGCACCGGCGCAGGCGCTGTGCATGGCGAACAACAGCACTAGCGCAACGCCCCAGCGTCGCCAACCGCATCCTATTGTGCGACTGCTGCGACTTAGCTGCGCCACGATCAGCCTTTTATGATTTTAATGATGCCAAGGGCGCCAATTGTGACATGACGTGCGCAACGATATGCCCCACCTCGATTTTGGCCGCCGGCTCACCCGACGCAGAATGGCGACGCGCTTGGTATTCCACCACGCCTTCTTTCAAGCCGCGATCGCCGATGGTGATGCGATGCGGTACACCGATCAATTCCCAGTCGGCAAACATCGCGCCCGGGCGCTCGCCACGATCGTCCAAAATCACATCCACACCCGCGTTGAGTAAGTCTTGGTACACCTCCTGCGCGGTTTGCACCACCGCTTCGCTCTTGTCCGCACCCACGGGACAAATCACCACGGTGAACGGCGCAATCGCCTCCGACCAAATGATGCCTTTGGCGTCGTAGTTTTGCTCAATCGCCGCGCCGAGAATGCGCGTCACGCCAATGCCATAGCAGCCCATGACGAATGGCTGCGGTTTGCCATTTTCGTCCAAGAAGGTCGCGTTCATGGCTTCGGAATACTTCGTGCCGAGTTGGAATACATGACCGACCTCAATGCCGCGGCAAATGGCCAAAGTGCCATTGCCATCCGGCGCAGGGTCACCCGCCACCACATTGCGCAAATCCGCCACCACATCCGGCTCCGGCAAATCGCGCCCCCAGTTCACGCCAATGTGGTGGTAACCTTCGTCGTTCGCGCCGCAAATAAAGTCGGCCATATTCGCCACAGTTTTATCCACCACCACGCGCACCGGCAAAGTCGGCGCGACCGGCCCGATGTAGCCGGGCTTGGTGGAAAAATGCGCCATGATTTCGGCC